>CAXUIQ010000575.1:0-2807 GCA_964250815.1 uncultured Acetobacteraceae bacterium | reverse complement strand
GCTGTTGCGCCTGGCCGCCGCCGCCCAGCACGGAGCCGAGGATCGATTGCATCGGCCCTGCGTTGCTGCCGCCGCCGAGGACGCTGCCCAGGATGCCGTCGAGAATGCCCATGACTCGCTCTCCTTGTCTGTTGCGCTGCCGCGGCCGATGCCGCCGTGGTAGCCTAAAGGCTCCATAACGCGGATGAGTTGCAGAAGGTGAGGCATAAATGATGCAGAAGCAGCGTGGGACCTTGCAGCAGCGTGGGACCTTGCAGCAGCGCAGGACCCCGCAAGGCTGGCCGTTGCCGCCGCGCCTGGCTCCGGCCTGGACGGCGCGGCGCGCGGTGTTCTGGCTGCGGCTGATGCAGGCCGGACGGGTGCATCGCGTGCATGGCGACCTGTCCGCGCTGGCCCGGCGCCGGCCCGGCCGGCGCCCCCCGGCGCTGCTCGGCTACGGCGACGCCTTGCGGCAGGAATGGCGCGCCCGCACGGAAGCGGGTCCCGCCGGGCCGGCCCTGGCGCGGGCCGCCCATCCCAACTACCTCGGCAGCCTCGCCGTGGTGCGGAGCCTGGTGGACGGCTTCATCGCCCTGCTGATCGCCCGGGCCGGCGGCACGGCGCCCCATGCGGCCTGCGAAGCCGAGATGCGCCGGCTGGCCCGGATCTTCGCGGGAGGGGACCCCGCCTTCGCACGGATCGGCGGCTGGAACAGCCGGGACCAACTGGGCGAGACCGCCATCCGCCGAGTGCCGCTGGACCCCGGCGCGACGGCGGCGGCACCGCTTGAGACCGTGTTGCAGGAAACCTTCGCCGCGGCCGGCCTGGCGACACTGCGCATCCTGCGCGCCGCCGAACGGTCGGAGATCGGCGCGGACGCGGCGCTGCGCCGCTTGTCGGCCCTGGCCGGCAGGACCGCCGCGCTGCTGGTGGGCACCGCCGACAGCCAGCCGGAGGACGCCACGCTGCTGGGCACGGTCGCGGACCTGCCGGACCTCGGGGCCTGATCTATATGGCCTTGGGCTACACGTTGAAGCGGAACAGCAGCACGTCGCCGTCGCGCACCACGTAGTCGCGGCCCTCGACCCGCATCTTGCCGGCTTCCTTGGCCCCCGCCTCGCCCTTGAGCGAAACGTAATCCTCGTAGGCGATGGTCTCGCAGGCAATGAAGCCGCGCTCGAAGTCGTTGTGGATCACCGCCGCCGCCTGCGGCGCCCTGGTGCCGCGCTTGATGGTCCAGGCCCGCGTTTCCTTGGGACCCACCGTGAAGTAGGTGATCAACCCAAGCAGCGCGTAGCCGGCGCGGATCACCCGGTCGAGACCGCTGTCCTGCAACCCAAGCCCGTCCAGGAACTCCCGCCGGTCCTCCTCCGGGAGCAGGCTCACCTCCGCCTCGATGGCGGCGGAGACGGTCACGACGCCGGCGCCCTCCGCCGCCGCGCGCTCCGCGACGCGCGCCGAGTGCGCGTTGCCGGCCGCGGCGGCGCCTTCCTCGCCGTTGCAGACATACAGCACGGGCTTGCTGGTCATCAGTTGCAGGCGCTTCGCGGCCTCGATCTGGTCCGGCGGGATCGCGGTGCGGGCGGGCCGCCCGGCTTGCAGCGCCGCCGCTATCGGCTCCATCAGCGCCACCAGCGCCTGCTGTTCCCGGTCGCCGCCGCGCGCCCGCTTCTGCGCAGCCGGCAGGCGGCGCTCCAGGCTGTCGAGGTCGGCCAGCATCAGCTCGGTTTCCACCGTCTCGGCGTCGCGGATCGGATCGACGCTGCCCTCCACATGCGTCACGTCGCCGTCCTCGAAGCAGCGCAGCACGTGGATGATCGCGTCCACCTCCCGGATGTTGGCCAGGAATTGGTTGCCCAGGCCCTCCCCGCGCGACGCGCCGCGCACCAGCCCGGCGATGTCCACGAACTCCAGGCTGGTCGGCACGGTCGCCTTCGACTTGCCGATGGCGGCGAGCGGGGCGAGCCGCGGGTCCGGCACCGCGACCCGGCCCACGTTCGGCTCGATGGTGCAGAACGGGTAGTTCGCCGCCTGCGCCGCCGCGGTGGCCGTCAGCGCGTTGAACAGCGTGCTCTTGCCAACGTTGGGCAGCCCGACGATGCCGCAGTTGAAGCCCATCTACTTGGTTCCCTTAAGTGCGGCAGCGGGGCTTTCTGTCTGTGTCAGCAGCGCCACTCGCGTCATGAAGTCCTCGGGCCGCCCGGCGGCGAGCAGGGGGGCCGCGTCACCCACGGCGTCCAGCAGGTCGGCAACCCAGGCTTGGTCGGTCTTGTGAAAGTCGCCCAGCACATGGCCATGCACCCGCGCCTTGTCGCCGGGGTGGCCGATGCCGAGCCGCACCCGCCAATACTCCGGCGTGCCCAGGCAGCGGTCCATGCTGCGCAGCCCGTTGTGCCCGGCGGCACCCCCGCCACGCTTCACCCGCACCTTGCCGGGCGCCAGGTCGAGCTCGTCGTGGAACGCCGTGATGGCTTCGGGCGCCAGCTTGTAGAATGCCGCCGCCGGCTGCACGCTCTCGCCGCTGCCGTTCATGTAGGTGCCGGGCTTGAGCGCGACCACCCGTTCGGTCCCCACGATGCCCTCCGCAACCCAGCCCTTGAAGCGCTGCCGCCACGGGCCGAACCCGTGGCGGTGTGCGATGGCATCGATGGCCATGAAGCCGATGTTGTGGCGCTGCCGGGCCATCCCAGGCTCAGGATTGCCCAGGCCGACCCATAGCAGCACTGTAGTGGACTACTTCTTGGCGGCCGGCTTAGCGGCAGCTTTCGCGGGGGCCGCTGCCGCCTTTGCAGGCGCGGCCTTGCCACCCTTGGCCGGCGCCGCAGCAG
>CAXUIQ010000574.1:292-2808 GCA_964250815.1 uncultured Acetobacteraceae bacterium | reverse complement strand
GGCCGGATGCGGCGGGTGCGCGCGCTGCTTTGCCGCCGGGCCTGCCGGTGCTGGCGGCGGCGCTGGAACCGGACGCGGCGCTGCCGGGCGCGCGGGTGCTGGCGTTTTCCGGCATCGCCCGCCCGTCCAAGTTCCACGCCACCTTGCGCCAGGCTGGCGCCACCGTGGCGGAATGCATGGACTTCCCGGACCACCACCGCTTTAGCCAGTCCGAGTTGGAGCGCGTGCTGGCCCGTGCTGCCGCACTCGGCGCCATGCCGGTCACGACCCCAAAGGACGCGGTGCGCTTGTCTTGCGCGGTCCGCAGCCGGGTCCGGGTCATGGGCGTCATCCTGCGCTGGGACGACCCGGACGGGATCGAGCGCCTGCTCCGCGATGCCGTGCCATGAGCGGACGAATGACAAGCTGGACGCACGAGGCGGAGGCCCTCGCCGTGCGCGCCGCCATGCGCCTGACGGGGGTCCTGGGGCCGGCCGCGTCCAGCAACCTTTGCGGCGCCGTGGCCCGCGGCATCGGGCCGCTCCTGCCGGTGTCGCGCGTGGCCCACGCCAACCTCCGCGCCGCGATGCCCGAGCTTGACGCCGCGGCACGGCGCTGGATCGTGCGGGGCGTTTGGGACAACCTCGGCCGCACGATGGGCGAGCTGGCCCACCTCGCGGACCTGCGGGAAAGCGCGTCCGGGCCGGGGTGGGAGCTTGTCGGCAAGGAGACCCTGGATTGGCTCGTCGCGAGAGGCGGGCCGGCGATCATGTTCAGCGGCCATATCGGCAACTGGGAGATGCTGCCCATCGCCGCGGCGGGGGGCGGCGTGCTGCTCTCCTCGTTCTACCGCCCGGCGGAGAACAAGCAGATCGACGCGATGCTGCTGGACCTGCGGCGCAGGGCTGTCCGAGCCGAGATCCAGATGTTCGCCAAGGGCGCCGCCGGCGCACGCCAATCCCTCGCCCACCTGGCGCGCGGCGGACGGCTCGGGATGCTGATGGACCAGAAGATGAACGACGGGATCGAGGCCCGCTTCTTCGGGCGCCCGGCGATGACGGCGACGGCGCTGGCGGCGCTGGCGCTGCGCCTGCGCTGCCCGGTCATCCCGGGCTTCATCGAGCGCCTCGGTCCCGCCCGGTTCAGGGCCACGTGCGAGCCGCCGCTGGCCTTGCCCGACACCAGCGACCGGACGGCCGACATCGCCAGCTTGACGCAAACGGTGAACGACACGCTGGAACGCTGGATCAGGGCGAAGCCGGAAAGCTGGCTATGGCTGCACCGGCGCTGGCCAAACGCTAGGAGCGGGATTTCGCGGGCGGCTTGACGACCTCGGGCAGAGGCGACCGGGCCAGCGACTTGATGGCCGGGCGCAGCTTGCCGGAAGCGGCGCCGATCGTGGCGTCCTGCTGCTCGATGATGCCTTGGGCCGGCATGTCGCCGTCGAGGCCCATCAAGGCGATGCTGGGCACCCGGCGGTTGCTGCTGCGGGTGCCATCGACGTAGGTCACGTCGAAAGCGACGAAGCTGCTTTCGATCTTCCGCTTAGGCGCCATTGGCGTCCCCCGGGATGCTGCCTTCGGCCGGCGCGGCTTCCGCTCCGGTCTCGCCCTCGGCCTTGCGGCGGGCTGCGGCTTCCTCCTTGTCGCGCAGCTTCTCTTCCTTCTTGGCCTGCTTGGCGCGGTTCCGCTCGGCCCGCTGCATGTTGTAGTTGGGCTTGAAGACCATCGGGACTCCTTGCGGCGACGGGTGGATGGAGGCCGCGCTTCAGCTTCGGCCGAGTTGGCTTTCGCGCACGACGCGCTCATGGCCGTCGCGGGCGTTCTTGATGCGGTACTGCAGGTCCCGGGTCTCGCTCGGCATCTGCCGCACCACGGTGTAGCTCCCCCGCGGCGCGTTGCCATCGAACGTGCTGGGGGAGAACTCCACCTTCTGGCCGGACGCGAACTTGTGGGCTGCCATGTCGGTCGCCTCCGGCCGCTGCCACGGGAGGGGCAGCTCTAGGGTTTACAGCTAGGCTGCTTGCAGGTTCACCGCGGAGGTCTTGCCCTGCTGGCCGCGCTCAAGCTCGAAGCTCAGCTTCTGGCCCTCGTTCAACGAACCCATGCCGGCGCGCTCGACCGCGGAGATGTGCACGAACACATCCTTGCTGCCATCATCCGGCTGGATGAAGCCATAGCCTTTCTGGGCGTTGAACCACTTAACCGTTCCGACTGACATAGGATGCTCTCCATGGGCACGGCGACCCGCACGGTGCAGGCCGAATTACTTTTACATCGAGGGAGCACCGGAATAGCTGCGAGCCCAAAGGAGGGTCCGACAAGCATCAATCCAAAGTCTGGCTGGCCCAACACGAAAAGCGCCAAGGCAGACATGGGCCTTCTTTGCTCAAATGTAAAGCAGCCTGGCGGATTATGTTCAGACCGGCAGCGCCCCTTGTCCGGGCCGGGTCGCCCGGTCCGCGCTGGCCGCCACCTCGCCGTCGCCGAACCGCAACCGCAGCCTCTGTCCCGGCGCGACCCGCGCCGCCGACGTGA
>CAXUIQ010000574.1:0-282 GCA_964250815.1 uncultured Acetobacteraceae bacterium | reverse complement strand
CGCGGGCCCCCCCCCCGCCCCGCCCCCCCCCCCCCCCCCCCCCCGGCCCCCGGCCCCCCCCCCCCCCCCCGCCGTGACCGCCTGGCCGGACCCGTCCAGCACCAAGGCGTAGCCGCGCGAAAGCACCGCCTCGATTGACACGGAGTCGAGCCGCGCCGCCGCCCCGGCCAGCCGCGCCCGCGACTCGCGCAAGGGCCCCTGCAACGGCGCCGGCGACAGCCGCCCCAGAGTGGCCCCGGCGCGCCCCTGTTGCCGAGCCACCGCCTGGCGCAGCGCCCCGCC
>CAXUIQ010000573.1:0-2821 GCA_964250815.1 uncultured Acetobacteraceae bacterium | reverse complement strand
ATCACCAGCCCCGGCGACACCATCCTGGTGCCCAACCCGTCCTACCCGATCCACCAGTTCGGCTTCATCATCGCCGGCGCCAGCGTTCGCAGCATCCCGGCCACGCCGGACGCCAGCATGCTGGAAGCGCTGGACCGCGCCGTGCGCCACAGCGTGCCGAAGCCCACCGCGCTGATCGTCAACTTCCCCAGCAACCCCACGGCCTACTGCGCGGACCTCGCCTTCTACCGCGAGGTCGTGGCGCTGTGCCGCAAGCACGACATCTTCATCCTGTCGGACCTGGCCTACGCCGAGATCTACTTCAACGACCTGGCCCCGCCCTCCCTGCTGCAGGTGCCGGGCGCCAAGGAGATCGCGGTCGAGTTCACCAGCCTATCCAAGACCTACTCCATGCCGGGCTGGCGCATGGGCTTTGCCGCCGGCAACGCCCGGCTGATCGCGGCCTTGGCGCGGATGAAGTCCTACCTGGACTACGGCGCCTTCACCCCCATCCAGGTCGCGGCGACGGCGGCGCTGAACGGCCCGCAGGAGTGCGTGGCGGAGATGCGCGCCCTGTACCGCGAGCGGCGCGACGTGCTGGTGCGCGGCCTCGCGCAGGCCGGGTGGGACATGCCAAGCCCGGACGGGTCGATGTTCGCCTGGGCGCCCATCCCGCCGCGCTACGCGCACCTGGGCAGCGTCGAGTTCAGCAAGCTGCTGCTGGCCCGCGCCAAGGTCGCGGTGGCGCCCGGCATCGGTTTTGGCGAGCACGGCGACACCCACGTGCGGATCGCGCTGGTCGAGAACACCCAACGGCTGCGGCAGGCGGTGCGCAACATCCGCGGCTTCCTGGGGGGCGACAGCAACCGCGCGGAAAGCGTCGGCCCAGGGGCCGCAACGGTCGTTTCCACGGAGGCGGCAACGGCATGACCCGCCCGTTGTCGATCGGCGTCGCCGGGCTGGGCACGGTCGGCACCGGCGTGCTGCGCCTGCTGCGGGACAACGCGGAACTGGTTTCGGCGCGGGCCGGGCGGCCCATGGCCGTCACCGCCGTCTCCGCCCGCGACCGCACGCGGGAGCGCGAGGTGCCGACCTCCGGCCTGCGCTGGTACGACGACCCCGTGGCCCTTGCGTTCGACCCGGCGCTCGACGTGGTGGTGGAGCTGATCGGCGGCGCGGACGGGCCGGCGCGCGACCTGGTGCAGGCGGCGCTGGCCGCAGGCAAGCCGGTGGTGACGGCGAACAAGGCGTTGCTCGCGGTGCACGGCGCGGCGCTGGCGCAGCAGGCGGGCGAGGCCGGCGCGGCGCTCGCCTTCGAGGCGGCGGTGGCCGGCGGCATCCCGGCAATAAAGGCGCTGCGCGAGGGCTTGGCCGGCAACCGCATCGTCCGCATCGTCGGCATCCTGAACGGCACCTGCAACTACATCCTTTCCGCCATGCGCGAACGCGGGCGGGAGTTCGCCGACGTGCTGGCGGAGGCGCAGCGCCTGGGCTACGCCGAGGCCGACCCGGGTTTCGACGTGGACGGCATCGACGCCGCGCACAAGCTGGCGATCCTGGCGGCGCTGGCCTTCAACCGTCCGGTCGATTTCGCGGCAGTGCACATCGAGGGCATCCGCGCCGTGTCCGCCCTCGACATCGCCTTTGCGACGGAGCTGGGCTACCGCATCAAGCTGCTGGGCATCGCGCGGCGGACGGAGGCGGGGATCGAAAGCCGGGTGCATCCCTGCATGGTGCCGCAGGCGGCGCCGATCGCCCGCGTCGATGGCGTGCTCAACGCGGTGGTGGCGGAGGGCGACTTCGTCGGGCGCGTGATGCTGGAAGGCCGGGGCGCCGGCGCCGGGCCGACCGCGAGCGCCGTGGTGGCGGACCTGATCGACCTCGCCCGCGGCCGGGCCACGCCGGTCTGGGGCGCCGACGCCGCGATGCTGGCCGACGTGCCCGCGGTGCCGATGTCCGCCCACGTCGGCGCCTACTACCTGCGCCTTATGGTGGTGGACCGGCCCGGCGTGATCGCCGACGTGACGGCCGCCCTCCGCGACGCCGGCATCAGCCTGGAAAGCATGTTGCAGCGCGGCCGCTCGCCCGGCGAAGCCGTGCCCGTGGTGCTGGTGACGCACGAATCGAACGAGGCGGCAATGCGCCGGGCGCTGGACCAGATCGCCGGCTTCGACACCGTGCTGGAGCCGCCCGCCTTGATCCGCATCGAGCCTGCGTGAAGGACCATCCATGACCGACAACCACCCCGAGATCGGCCTCGACCGCAACCTGGCGCTGGACCTGGTGCGGGTGACGGAGGCCGCAGCCCTCGCCGCGTCCCGCTGGATGGGCCGCGGCAAGAAGAACGAGGCGGACGGCGCCGCCGTGGAGGGGATGCGCCGCGCCTTCGACAGCGTAGCCATCGACGGCACGGTGGTGATCGGGGAGGGCGAGATGGACGAGGCGCCCATGCTCTACATCGGGGAGCGCGTCGGCGCCGGCGGCCCGGCCATGGACATCGCGGTGGACCCGCTGGAGGGCACCAACATCACGGCCAAGGGCGGCCCCAACGCCTTGGCCGTGGTGGCGCTGGCGGAGCAGGGCAACTTCCTGCACGCGCCCGACATCTACATGGACAAGATCGCCGTCGGCCCCGGGCTGCCGGAGGGGGTGGTGGACCTGGATGCGCCGGTGGCGGAGAACCTGCGCAACCTGGCCCGCGCGAAGAAGCGGGACGTCGGCGACATCGTGGTCTGCATGCTGGAACGCGAGCGCCATGCGGAGATGCTGGCGAAGTGCCGGGAGGCCGGGGCGCGCATCATGCTGCTGGGCGACGGCGACGTGGCCGGGGTGATCGCGGCGG
>CAXUIQ010000572.1:1765-2824 GCA_964250815.1 uncultured Acetobacteraceae bacterium | reverse complement strand
GGCCGGTTCTTCACCGGCACGCCGATCGAGGCGCTGGACGTGAAGGACGTGACCTGGATCAATGCGTCCGGTGCGGAGATGGGGGAGCGCGACTGGCACGACCCCCGCATGAAGTGCTTCGGCATGCTGATCGACGGGCGCGCCCAGGCGACCGGCATCCGCAAGCCCGGCAGCGACACGACCTTGCTGATCGTGCTGAACGCCCACCACGGCCTGGTGACGATCACCCTGCCGGAGTGCGCCAACGGCAAGGCGTGGGACCTGGTGTTCGACACCAACGTGCCCGAGCGGGACGACCGCCAAAGCTTCGCGATCGGCGACCCCTACGACGCGACCAGCCGCTCGCTGCTGCTGTTCGCGCTGCGGTCCTGAAAGGCCCGATGAGGCGTCAGCCCGCCACCATCGCCGCCAGCGCCCGCCCGGACATGAAGGCGGCCTCCACCCGCGCACCCAGGCACCAATCGCCGCAGACCCCAAGCCCGGCGGCGGCGTCCCACAAGGCCGGCGTCCCAAGCGGCGTTTCGGCCAGCGCGTAGCGCCAACGATGCACGGCTGAGTAGCTCGCCGCCGCCGTGATCCCGGTTTCTGCGGCGAAGGCGGCGCGCAGCAGGGCCAGCACGGTATCGGTCGGCTGTTCCAGGTGCTCGCGCGACCATTCGGGCGTCGCGTGCCCGATCCAGCACTCCGGCACGGGGGCACGGCCGGGCCGGGAGCTGTCGCGGGCGATCCAGCGCAGCGGGCCGGTGTCCGGGCGCAAAAGGTCGGGCGCGGCCGTGGCCCCGTCGAAGGCCAGCATCAGCGCCCAGCACGGCGCCATGCCGGCGCGTGCCGCCTCAGCGGCGAAGGCGTGCGGGTGCAGCAGCCCGGCCGCCTGCGGCGCCGGCAGCGCGACCGCCACCCGGTCGAATGGCCCGGCCACGTCGCCTCCCGCGTCGGACACCAGCCCGGGCCGTGCGTCCGCCGCGTCGCGGTGCCGCACGCGCCCGGCTGGGCCGGACCCGCCTACGCCAACCCGCGCGAGGACCGCGGCGTGCCGCCCGGCCGGCAGGGTCCCGACCC
>CAXUIQ010000572.1:0-1755 GCA_964250815.1 uncultured Acetobacteraceae bacterium | reverse complement strand
GCACGCCGGACCACCGCTCTCCGCCCGCCGCGGGCCAAAGCGCCGCGTCTCCTGCCGCCGCCATCGCCTGCATGGCCGCCGCGAAGGCCGGGTCGCGGACCGTCGCGTATTGCGCGCCGTGGTCGAACATCAGGCCGTCCGCCCGCCGGGTCGCCAGCCGTCCGCCGACGCGGCGCGACTTGTCGAACAGCGTGACCGCAGCGCCCGCCCGGTGCAGCGCGCCGGCGCAGGCCAGGCCGGCCATGCCGGCGCCGATGACGGCAACGCGAAGCGGGCGGGAAAGGGACATGCGCAATGCTGTCCTGCCCAGTCCAGGTCCGCAAGCCCACGTTTGCGGTTGCGCGGGGCGGCCGGGCTGTCGATATAGGACCAAAACCTGCAGGATTTGACATGAGCCGGCCAGCCCTTCGCATCACCCGGCACGACGCGGCAGACGGCGCCGCGAGCTTCGAGTTCGAGGTGTGGAATCCCTGGACCGCCGCCTACGAGCCGCAGCCCGACCTGCCCGGCGCGCTCAAGCAAGTGGACGCCCTGCTGGACCGGGTGCGCCAGGCCTGGGTCAACCAGGACCCGGTGCAGTCCACCCTGCGCGACGTGCCCGACCCCGATCTGCCGGACGACTTGGAATGGGCGGAGTTCCGCGTCAGCGCGCAGGCCAACCGCGTGCACGAGACCCGCAACTTCGATGCGCGGCACTGGCGCAAGGCAATGGGCGGGCGCAGCGGCGCTATCGAAACGACGTGCAACGAGGTCGGTTTCCGGGCAAACTGATGTCGTGCCCGGACTGAAGATCCTCTCGTTCTCGACCCTGTTCCCCAACGCCGCGCAGCCGCGGCATGGCATCTTCCTGGAGCATCGCCTGGCGCACTTGGCGCGCCTTGGGGCCGGCGCCGGGGCGCTGTCGATCCGACATGTGGCGCCGGTGCCATACTTTCCGTCCGGCCATCCGCGCTTCGGCCGCTACGCGCAGTTCGCCCGCGTGCCGCGCGCGGACGTGCGGGCTGGGGGAGTGCCGGTCACGTATCCCCGTTACCCCTTGCTACCGAAGGTCAGCATGTCGGCCGCGCCCTGGCTGCTGGCTGCTTCGGTGCTGCGCCACCTGCGGCGCATCCGGGGCGCCGGCTTCGACTTCGACCTGATCGACGCCTACTACCTGTATCCCGACGGCGTTGCCGCGGCGGCGCTGGCCCGGGTGTTGCGTAAGCCCCTGCTGCTCACCGCGTTCGGCAGCGACGTGAGCCAGATACCGGCCTACGCCCTGCCGCGGCGTGCGCTGCTCTGGGCGGTGCGGCAGGCGCCACTGATGACCGTCGTCTGCCAGGCGTTGAAGGACGAGCTGGTCCGGCTCGGCGTGCCGCCGGCCCGGATGCGGGTGATCCTGCACGGGGTCGATCTGCGGCTGTTCCAGCCCCCGGCGGACCGGACGGCGCTGCGGGCCAGCCTCGGCATGGCCGGGCCGACGCTGGTCTCGGTCGGGCACCTGATCGACCGCAAGGGCCACGACATCGCCATCCGCGCCATGGCGGACCTGCCGGGCCACACGTTGCTGATCGTCGGCGACGGCCCGCGCGAGGCGGCGTTGCGCCAACTGGCGGGGGAACTGCGGTTGGGCGACCGGGTGCGTTTCCTCGGCCACGTGGACCAGGCCAGGCTGCCTGCGCTGATGGGTGCCGCCGACGTGCTGGTGAATTGCAGCGACCGCGAGGGCATCGCCAACGTGCTGATCGAGGCGATGGCCTGCGGCACCCCGGTCGC
>CAXUIQ010000571.1:2589-2836 GCA_964250815.1 uncultured Acetobacteraceae bacterium | reverse complement strand
CGGGCTGGCCGGCGCCGGCCCCCCGGGCGCACGCGGCCAGGAGCCCGCCGGGCCCGGCGCCGCGCCCGGTGAGCCGCACCGTCGCCGTGCTGCCCAGCGCCAACTGCTCGCCGGGGGCATGCACCGCGATGCGGACGGCGAAGGTGCGGCTGGCCGGGTCGGCGCATGCCCCGCCCGCCCCCCCCAGGGCCGCGCCCCCCCCGGGCCGGGCCCCCCCCCCCCCCCCCCCGCACTCCGCGGCGGCGCC
>CAXUIQ010000571.1:0-2579 GCA_964250815.1 uncultured Acetobacteraceae bacterium | reverse complement strand
GATTTCCCGCACCTGGCCGGCAAAGGACCGGGACGGGTCCGACCACGGCACCACGGCGATCTCGTCGGCGGCGCGCAGCTCGGGCAAGCGGTTCTCCGGCAGGTCGAGCAGCACCTCGGTTTCCGCGGTCTGCGCCACGGTCATCACGGTCTGGCCGGGCGACACCACCTGGCCGACCTCGGCCGGCAGCGCCACCACGACGCCGTCCGCGTCGGCATACAGGGTGCCGTAGTTCTGCTGCGACAGCGCCAGCGCATATTGGCGCTGGGCCTGGGCCAGACGGGCGTTGGCCATCATGTTGGCCGCGACCCGCCTTTCCCGCTCCGAAGCCAGGAAGGAGGGCGATGCGCGCCCCAGGTTCTCGTAGCGCTGGAACTCCAGCCGGGCGTTCGTGGCGTCCGCGGCGGCGGCGGCCATGGCGTTCTGCGCGGCCTCCGCCGCCAGCCTCAGGTCCGCGGGATCGAGCCGGGCCAGCACGTCGCCGGCATGGACCCGTGCGCCCAGATCGACGGAGCGGGCGATGAGCTTGCCGCCGACGCGGAACGCCAGGTCGGCCTGGTGCCGGGCCTGCACCGTGCCGGAGTAGGTCAGGGTCGCCCGAGGCTCAGTGAACGCGACAGCCTGGACCCGCACCGGCCGCGGCGGCGCTTCCGCTTGCTGGGGAGCCGGCTTGTCGCAGGCGAGGAGCGCAAAGCAAGCAAGCAGGGCGGCGGTTCGCATCGGCGGCGTCCCAAGGATGTCCGCCGCGGAGCTTAGATGACCGCCGTTAGGTTAACAATGGTAATTCAAGCTGCCGAAAGGCCGCGGACCGCCGTTTCCAGCACGGTCTCGATCAGCAGGTCCGGCGGGGATTCGACATGGGCGGACAGGTCGATCAGCAGGGCGGTGACGCCGTGCAGGCTGGCCCAAAGCGCTTCCGCGACCAGCAGCGGGTTGCCGGGCCGGAACTGCCCGGCCCCCATCAGTTCCGCCACCCCGCGCTCCAGGATGGCGAAGGAGCGCCCGGCGGCGTCGATCTCGATGCAGTCCAGCTTGCGCCGGCCCGGCGCGGCCGGCGCCATCATCTTGGCCAGGAACGTCAGCCGGTAGGCGTCGGGATGGGCGCGGCCGAACGCCACATAGGCATGGAGGCCCGCGCGGAACCGCTCGATCGGCGTCCGCGCCGGGTCCTGGCTGGCTTCAAGCACGGCCAGCATCTCGGCAAACGTCGCCTCCGCGATGGCCTGCAGGATCGCGTCCTTGTCGGCGAAGTAGACGTAGAGCGCGGTTGCCGACACGCCCACGGCATCGGCGAGGCGGCGCATGGTGGTGTGCTCGAACCCTTCTTCCAGGAACAGGCGCTGCGCCGCGAGCAGGATCTCGGCACGGCGGGTGGCGCCTTGGCCACGCGGCTTGCGGAGGCGGGTGGCGGCGAGGGTCGTATCCATGATCGGACGGTGTTTGGTCATAATGCGGACGGGGGGTCAATGCGCATAAGGGTTCATCGGCCGGCACGCCCGGCGGACGGCGCGCGGCGCGGGACCGCCGTTGTTGCGACGCTGCGTGGCCTGCGTATTGCAGCGCAGCACCGCGGCGGGCATCGTGCCGGGCCAGCGGAAGGGAGAGCGGCCATGCAGCAAGCCGTGCAGCAATCGGAAACCGATGCGCCATCCAACATACTGCCTGACTTGCCGCCCGAGGCGACGACAAGCCCGGAGCACGGTGCCGGCGCCTTGCTGCGCCTGATCGGGGAAACCCGCGCCCACGCGGTGCAGGACCCGTTCGGCAACCCGGTGCTCACCGCGGCGCTGGCCATCAGCCGGCAGTTGGACGAGGGCCGGCTGGACGAGGCGCAGATCGCCGGCATCGTCGCCTTCCTGCGCGACGAGGCGGCAGGCGAGCGCGCCCGGCGGCTGTCGGACTACGTGGGTGGCGCCGAGCTGGCCGCATCCAAGGCGGCGCTGGCCCAACTGGCGGAGAGCCTGGTGCGGCCCAACCCGGAGGACAGCCCGCTGCCGCTCCGCGAGGTGCGTGCCCTCATGGAACGACCGCGCTACGCCTGCGTGTTCACCGCGCATCCCACCTTCGCCCTGGCGCCCCCCGTGTATGCCGGAATCGCGGAGGCGGCGAGCGGCCGGCGCCCCGGCGGCTATCCGCCCTCCCACCGTCCGACGAGGCCCACGCTGGAGGACGAGTTCGAAGCCGCCAACGCCGCGATCTCGCACGGGCGGGACGCGCTCGACGCGCTGTGCGGCGCGCTGCTGGACGCGGCCAGCGCGGCGTTCCCGCAGGCCTGGACCGGGCTGAACCCGGCACCCGTGGTGCTCGCCTCCTGGGTCGGCCTGGACACCGACGGGCGCACCGACATCGGCTGGTGGGACAGCCTCCGGCTGCGGCTGCGCACCAAGCGGCTGGGCCTGGCGCGGCTCGCGGTCGACGTGGCCGGCCTGCCCTGCGCCGCCGCCCTGCACGCCCGCCTGGAGCAGGCCCTCGGCGCCGTGGATGCGCAGCTTGCGCTTGCGCCGTCCGGCCCGGACCCGGCGGTCGTCGAGCCGTTCGCCCGCGCGCGGCTCGACGGGCGGGGGGGGGCGCGGCTGTAG
>CAXUIQ010000570.1:0-2837 GCA_964250815.1 uncultured Acetobacteraceae bacterium | reverse complement strand
GGCACAGGCGGCGGGCGACAGGGCAGCGGCGCCGGCCGGGAGGCTGTTCGAAGGTTCCGGCGCGCTGTTCCCGGAGTTGGGCGCAGGCGGGGTCTGCGTTGCGCCGGCTTGGGCAAGCGCTGGGCCGGCGGCCCCGGCGCTAAGACCCATGATGGCAAAGGCTGTCAGGACGGCTTTCTGCAAGATGGAACTCCCTGGATCGTTCTCGGACGCAGCGGCGAACGGGCGCTGCAGCCGCTTCCGGACGCTTTAACTGGCAAGGCGGCGTTTGGTTCGCTTGTGTTTGGACCGGACGTTGAAATATGCGCCGGCCGCGGCTTCCGGCTTCCACGCCGTTTCGAGCCGTGGCAGGGGTGCGGCAAGCTGCCGCGGCGTCCCGTGCAACCGTCCTGCCTGCTGGCGCGCTTCCCTTTGACCGCAGAACAAGGAACCACGCCATGTCCGCTCGCGACACCATCAGCGCCCTGGCCCATGGCCGGCAGGCCAACCAACTGAGGGAGCAACTGCAAGGCTTGCTGCCGGACAGCGCCAAGCCCGCCGTGGAGGCGGCGACGCAGGAGGCGGGCGCCGGCCTGCGCACGCTGATCGACTACGCCACCCTGGCCGCGGAGTACGGCCAACCCATCATCGGCCTGGTGCAGCGGCTGATCGGGCGCGCGCCCGCCGAAGCCGTCCAGGCCCCGCCGCCGCCGCCCCGGCGCCGAGGGATATGGCGCCCGGTCCTGGCCGTCGGCCTCGTCGTGGGCGTCGCGGCGTTCGCCTATGGCTACGGGGCGTCCCGGGGGTCCCGGAGCGGCATCCGGAATGCCTGACACCAGCTTTCCCGGCCTCGACGCGGCGGCGCGCCCGGACGTGGAGGCCGGGTCCGCGTCGGCGGCGGACCCGTCCCGCGGCATGACGCTGTTCGTCATGACCGTGGCGACGCTGTACTTCGGCAAGGAGGTGCTGGTCCCGGTCACGCTGGCGCTGCTGCTCGCCTTCGTGCTGGCCCCGCTGGTCAAGCTGCTGCGGCGCCTGCGGATCGGCCGGGTGCCGTCGGTCCTGCTCGCCGCGCTGCTCGCGGTGGGCCTCGTCCTTGGCCTGGGCGGGGTGATCGGCTCGCAACTGGCCGAACTCACCACCAACGTTCCGCAGTACGCGGCGACGGTGGAGAACAAGATCGCGACGGTCCGCCGGGTCACGGTCGGCCGGCTTTCGGCGTTGACGGAGAAAATCGGCCACCACGCCGGAACCCCCGCGGCCGAGGCGCCGGCCTCGGCGCAGGCGCCGGCCTCGCTGCAGGCCGCGCCGGCGCCGGGCGTGCAGCAACTGACCTCCTCGCCGCTGGAACTTGCCTGGCGCTACCTGTCGCCCGTGCTGTCGCCGCTTGCGACGTTCGGCATCGTGTTCATCGTGGCGGTGTTCGCGCTGCTGCAGCAGGAGGACCTGCGCGACCGCCTGATCCGGCTGTTCGGCACCAAGGACCTGCACCGGGCCACGGTTGCCATCGACGACGGCGGGCGGCGGCTCAGCCGGTACTTCCTCACGCAGCTTTGCATCAACACCAGCTTCGGCTGCCTGATCGGCGCAGGCCTGTTCTTCATCGACGTGCCGAACCCGGTGCTTTGGGCCATCCTTTCGGCGCTGCTGCGCTTCGTGCCGTATATCGGCGCGTTCATCTCGGCGCTGCTGCCGGCCACGCTGGCCGCCGCGGTCGCGCCCGGATGGTCGATGCCGCTCTGGACACTCGGGCTGTTCCTCGTGACGGAGGGCGTGACCAGCCAGGTCGTCGAGCCGATGGTGTATGGCCACAGCACCGGGCTGTCGCCGTTCTCGGTGATCGTGGCGGCGATCTTCTGGTCGTGGGTCTGGGGTCCGATCGGCCTGATCCTGTCCACGCCCCTGACGCTCTGCCTGGTCGTGCTGGGGCGGCACATCGACCGGCTGGAGTTCCTGGACGTGCTGCTGGGCGACACCCCGGCGCTGACCCCGGTGGAGAACTTCTACCAGCGCCTGCTCGCCGGAGACCCCGACGAGATGCAGGAGGAGGCCGAGCGGACGCTGAAGCAGCGGTCGCTTTCGACCTACTATGACGAGGTGGCGCTGAAGGGATTGCAGCTCGCGGCCGCGGACAGCCAGCGCGGCGTGCTCACCCAAGGGCAGCTTGAGCATGTGAAGCGGACCATCAAAGCGCTGGTGGACGAGCTTGCGGGCCATGACGACGTGGCCCCGAAGGCGAAGCCGGCGCAGCCCGACGACACCGCGCTGGCCCCGGCGCCCAGCCGGCGCGAGCTGCCGGACAACCCGACGCCGGACGGGTCCGCACCGGCGGAAGCGGACCTGCCGCCGGCCTGGCAGGGCGAGGCGCCCGTCCTGTGCCTCGCCGGGCGCGGCCCGCTGGACGAGGCGGCCTCGGCGATGCTGGCGCAGCTTCTCGGCAAGCACGGCATGGGCGCCCGCCTCCTGCCCCACGAGGCGGCGTCGCGGGACCGAGTGGAGGTGCTCGACGTGGGCGGCGTGGCCATGGCCTGCATCTCCTACCTCGACATCGCCGGCAGCCCGGCGCACTTGCGCTACCTAATGCAGCGGCTCCGGCGGAAGCTGCCAAAGGGCACGCCGATCCTGGTCGGGCTTTGGCCGGCCGGTGAAGCGGCGCTGACCGACCGGATGGTCCAGACGGAGATCGGCGCCGACTACTTCACCAGCTCGCTGCGCGACACCGTGGACGTTTGCCTGAAGGTGGCCCGGGGCGCGTCCTAATACCAGCCACCCTATCGGGCAACCGGTATCAGAGTCGTTTTTCGGCGCGCGGCCGCCCCACCAACCCCGCGCGCATACCGGTCAGCCCAAAGGGCTGC
>CAXUIQ010000569.1:0-2866 GCA_964250815.1 uncultured Acetobacteraceae bacterium | reverse complement strand
GGCGGCCATGAGCGACCCCAAGGCCAACGCCACCGAGGTGGCCAAGCGCCTCGGCGTGACCACCACCACGCTCTACGCCTACGTCAACGGCGACGGCTCGCCCAAGGCGGCCGGCCAGGCGGTGCTCGACGGCATCGTCGCGGATCGCCCGCCGCCTCGGCACCGGAACGCGGCCTGATGCAGGCGGGCGCCGCCGGCCGCATCCCGGCCGAGGCGCTCGTCAGCCTGCGCCGGCGGCTCGACGCCATGCCGGCCCGCGACCCGGAGCGCCTGGCGTTGCTGGCGGGCACGGCCGCGCTCTACGGCGTCTCGCGCGCCACCCTTTACCGGGCACTCCGCCAGCAGCTCCGCCCGCGCGCCCTGCGCCGCGCCGACCGCGGCCAGCCGCGCAAGCTGCCCGCGGCCGAGCTGGAACGCTGGTGCGAGATCATCGCCGCCCTGAAGCTGCGCACGACCAACAAGAAGGGCCGCCGTCTCTCCACCGCCCGCGCGCTGGAGCTGATGGAGCAGCACGGCGTCGAGACGCCCGACGGCCTTGTGCGGCCGGCCACGGGCCTGCTCCGCCGCACCACGGTCAACCGCTACCTGCGCCAGTGGGGCTATGACCAGGCGCGGCTCACCCGCGCCCCGGCCGCGGTGCGGTTCCAGGCCCGGCGGTCCAACGAGCTGTGGCAGTTCGACCTCAGCCCGTCCGACCTCAAGCACGTGCCCCACCCGCTCTGGTCCGAGCCGGGCCGGGGGGCGCCCACGCTGATGCTGTACAGCGTGGTCGACGACCGTTCCGGCGTCGTTTACCAGGAATACCGCTGCGTGTATGGCGAAGACGTGGAAGGCGCGCTCCGCTTCCTGTTCAACGCCATGGCGCCCAAGCCGGACGACAGCGGCCTCGTGCTGCAGGGCCTCCCCGATGCGATCTACATGGACAACGGGCCGATCGCGAAAAGCCTGGTGTTCCGGCGCGTGCTGGACTGCCTCGGCGTGCGCTTCATGCCGCACCTGCCCCAGGGCAAGGACGGCAGGCGCCCGACCGCGCGCAGCAAGGGCAAGGTCGAGCGCCCGTTCCGCACGGTGAAGGAGGCGCACGAGACGCTCTACCACTTCCACAAGCCCGAGAACGAGGCCGAGGCGAACCTGTGGCTCCACCGGTATCTGGCCGCCTACAACGGCCAGCGGCACCGGAGCGAGCCGCACGGCCGCGACGAGGACTGGCTGGCGAACCTGCCCGAGGCCGGCGTGCGCGCCATGTGCGCGTGGGAACGCTTCTGCGCCTTCGCCCGCGAGCCGGAGCGGCGCGTCGTGGGTGGGGACGCGCGGGTCAGCGTGGACGGGGTCGCCTACGAGGTGGACCCGGACCTCGCGGGCGAGACGGTGCTGCTGTGGTGGGGGCTGTTCGACCGCGACCTCTACGTCGAGCACGGCGAACGCCGGTATGGCCCCTACACTCCGGTCGGCGGTCCCATCCCGCTGCACCGCTACCGGACGCATCAGAAGACGAAGGGGGAGGAGCGCGCGGACCGCATCGCGGCCCTGGCCGAGCGCCTCGGCCTGCCGCGGGCAGCGTTGGACGGCAACCCCGACTTGGCCGAGGTGGCCGCTCCGAGGGCGCCGGCACCCGCACGGCCGGAGCCGCCCCGCGTGCCCTTCCGCGACCCCGACCCGTTCGAGGAGCTGGCCTACCCGAACGCCATCCGCGCCAAGCTCGCCATCGCCGACTTGCTCGCCCGCCCGCTCGCCCGGCTGTCCGACGAGGAGCGCGCCTGGATCAACGGCCTGCTCGCCGAGACCTTGGCCAAGGCCGCCGTGATGGCCCGCGTGCGCGAGCGCTTCCTGGCGCCGCCACGCACCTCCGCCGCGGCGGCCGGGCACGCCGCCGCGGCCGCCCGCGCCGGCACGGAAGAGGACGGCGTGCCATGCTGACCGAGGTGATGCGCCATTACGGCCTGGTGCGCGAGCTGGAATGGGCCAGCCACTACGAGACCGAGCACCACAAGCAGATCTGCCGCGAGGTGCGCGCCGCCATCCTCGCCGGGCGGCTCATCGCCGTCTCGGGCGTCATCGGCTCGGGCAAGACGGCGCTGATGCGCCACCTGCAGGCCGACCTCGCACGCGAGAACAAGGTGCTGGTGGCCAAGTCGCTCGCGGTTGAGCAGGAACGCACCACGGTGGCCACGCTGATCGAGGCGCTGTTCTACGACCTGCTGCCCGAGAGCCAGGTGCGCCTGCCCAAGATCGAGAAGCGCGAGCGCGAGCTGGGCGCCCTGATCCGCAGGCGGCGCAAGCCGGTCGCGCTGTTCGTGGACGGGGCCGACAACCTGCACCCGAAGACGCTGAAGGGCTTGAAGCGCCTCATGGAGGTGATCGCCGACGGCGGCGGGCGGCTTTCCGTCGTGCTGGCCGGGCATCCGAAGCTCAGGAACGACCTGCGCCGGCCGAACACGGAGGAGGTCGGCTACCGCACCAGCAGCTTCGCCTTCGACGGCATCGCCGGCCAGCAGCGCGAGTACACCGCCTGGCTGCTGCAGACCTGCGCGGCCGAGGGACTGCGGCCGGGCGACTTGGTGGCGGACGATGCCGTCGAACTGATGGCGGCCAGGCTGCGCACGCCGTTGCAGATCGAGCGGCACCTGACGCTGGCGTTCGAGGAAGGCTTCCGGGTCGGCGGCGAGAAGCCGGTCGCGGCGGAGGTGGTGGAGGCGGTGCTGTCCCGCCAGCTCGACGAACTGGAGCCGCGGCTGACCCGGCACGGCTACAGCGTGCGGACGTTGTCCGAGCAGTTCAACGCCAAGCCCGCCGAGATCAAGCGCCTGCTGCGCGGCGAGCTGGACGCGGCGCGCACGCGCGAGCTGGCCGACGAGATGCGCGCCGC
>CAXUIQ010000568.1:0-2871 GCA_964250815.1 uncultured Acetobacteraceae bacterium | reverse complement strand
CCTTCACCGGCGCCGACATGTCCAGCCCGGCCAGCAACCCGGCGCTCCGCGGCAACGGCGGCGACGGATGGTTCGGCTGGCCGGCCGCGCCCCGGCTGGAGGCGCTGCGCGATGCGTGGCTGGCGGCGCCGGACCTCCCGGACCGGCAGCGGATCGCCGCCGACATGCAGGCGCAGGCCTTCGAGGACGTGCCCTTCCTGCCGCTCGGCCAGTTCTTCCAGCCCACCGCCTGGTCCCGCAGCCTGATTGGCGGATTGCAGGGGATGCCGCTGTTCTGGAACATGCGCCGGGCTTGACCGCCGCGCGCCCTTACGGCGCCGCCGCCGAGGCTCGGCCCGACGTCAGCAGCCGGTGCACGATGTCGCCGGGCACCGAGGCCTGCGCGTCCGCGCTGAGGGCTGCGATCTGCTGGCTTTTGGCCGTGGAGGCGGACGAGGAGCCAAGCCAGTAGTTCGCCACCTGCGTCGCCATCGCCGCCAGGGAGCCGAGCAGCACGTTGGCCAGCGGCATCGTCTGGTCGGTCAAGTTGTTGCTCGTCATCACGACGTAGATCAGCGACCCGAAGGCGACGAGGACGATCCCGCTCAGCACGGCCGGCGCCCAGGCGATGCCGCTGTGCATCTGCGCCAGCGCCTCCGTCTGGCTGCGTGCCCCGGCACGGTCGGCCATGGCGGCCTGCACCGCGGCCAGGTCCGCCGCCCGTTGCGCTTCCGCCGCACGGTCCGCCTCCGCCTGCTGCTGCGCCGCGACCATTGCAAGCTGCACCCGGAGCTGGGACACCGCGCCCGGGTTCTGCGCCAGCACGTCCTGCGCCGCCTCCGCGTCCGTGGTGCCGGTCGCGGCCTCGACGGCCTGGGCGACTAGGCCGGCCGTCTTGCCCGCCGTGGCGCCGAACAGCCACCGCCCGACCTCCGGCGCGATGTCCACCACCAGGCCGCCGAGGCCGCCCACGGCCGCCCCGGCCGGCCCGGCGGCGGCGCCCACCGCCGCCCCCTTGGCGGCACTCGTCAAAGCGTCTGTCAGGTTCATGTCATCCTCCCATCTGCATGGCCTGGAACGGCAGGGCGCACAGCCTGCGGGACCAGCCGGTTCCGAACGTCCGCCAAGTCGGCAGGCCCGCCATGAAGGCGAGGCGCTGTGCTTGGAACTCGGCGCAAAGCGCTGCGCCATGGCCGGCCTGCGCTTCGATGGCCGCAGCCAGGTCCGGCCCGGCCACGCCGGTCTGCTTGACCTTGAGCGCGGCCTGGAGCCAGCGCACCGCCTGGCCCACGCCGTTGTTCACGGCGGCGTCGAACACGAGCAGGGCCAAGGGCGGCGGCAGCCGTCCGCAGGCGGCGCGGTCCCAATAGTCGCGGCGGTAGATGTCCGCCGCCTGCGCCTCCGTGAGTGCCTGGATGTCGAGTTGCGGGTAGGCGGCGGCGCTGATGCCCCAATGGGTGCCGCGGCACTCGCCCGCGCCGCAGCGGCCCCCGGTCCAGTTGCCGGGATCGGACGCGGCGGCGGTGTAGCCGCCCTCGTGGCCGATCACGTATGCCAAGGCTTGCTCGAATGTGTCCATGTGGCGGCCCCGTCTGCTCTCTCGACGGGACCATGCCGCCCCGGGGGCTGGCCGGGCAGTGACCTGGGTCACTGATCCAAGCTCTGGCCGCACCCTGTCCGCGGCTGTCTCCGGGCCGACGCGGGGAGTGGCGGATCACGCCATGGGACAGGACAGGGCCGCAGCGCAGGAGGCCGATGCTCCGGCGAGACCGGCCTGTCACCGTCCGAAGCGTCCGGTCCCGGTCAGGACGACGCGGGACGGCCCTCCCAGCGCCTTGGCCGGGAACCTCCTACCGGTACGCGCTGCCGTCCTCCGCGCGCTGCGGCGCATCGACGAACTTGCCATGCTCCGGCACCGCCACCCGGTCGAAGTCCCGCGCCAGCGTTTGCAGCGCCTCCCGCATCGCGGCGCCCCGCATCGCCCGGCCATGGCCCGTCACCGCCAGCTCCGGCGCCAGCGCCGCCAGCCGCCGCACCGAAGCACGGGCAGCCTGCCAGTCATGGGTGAAGTACTTGGGCGGCCCGTGCAGCTCCGGCTCCTGCGTGACCGCGGCGTAGGCGGATTCCTGCGCCGTCGTCACGAAGGCGTCGCCAGCGACCAGCGCGCGGTCCGCGTCCCGCCACAAGGAGACGTGCCCGACCGAGTGCCCCGGCGTGTGCAGCCACCGCCAGCCGGGCATGGGCGGCACGCTGCCGTCCTCGGGCAAGGGGCGCAGCCGGTCCCGCACATCGACGGGTCCGCGGGGGAACAAGGGCGACAGCAGCGCCGTGAGGCCGCCCCCCACCGTGGGATCGGGCGGCGGGTAGGACGCGCTGCCGTCCAGGTAAGGCGCTTCCAGCGGATGGGCATAGACCGGCACGTCCCAGCCGCGGGCCAACTCCTCCAGCGCGCCCACGTGGTCGAAATGCCCGTGCGTGAGCACGATGGCGGCAGGCTTCACGTCCGCGCCGAAGCGCTCGGCGGCAGCGCGCCGGATGCGGCCGGCCATGCCGACGATGCCGGCATCGACCAGCACCCAATCCCGGGTGCCCGGCGTGCCGTGGAACACCGCGTTGACGATGGCGAGGCGCAGGGTGGCGAGGTCGGGCGCGACCTCGATCGTGCCGTCGTCCTGCGCCGTGCCGGCGATGCCGGATGGGTCCATCGGGATCTGCTGGGCCATGTCTGCGCCTTTCGTCCTCAAGATGCCGTCAACGCGGGAAACCCCGGACCATTGCGGCGACGGGCGCAAACAAGGCCGTGATGCCGACGACGCTGCCAACTGACCGCACCAGGCCGATGGTGTTGAAAAAGGCCCTTGGGGCGGCTCGGTAGCGTCTGATTCAATCTGC
>CAXUIQ010000567.1:592-2877 GCA_964250815.1 uncultured Acetobacteraceae bacterium | reverse complement strand
AAGCTGAAGCCGGTGCGCGGCGAGGGCCAGTTCATCACCGCGGGCAACGCCAGCCAGCTCTCGGACGGCGCCAGCGCCTGCGTCGTCATGTCGGACCGTGAGGCGGCGCGGCGCGGCCTCGAACCCATGGGCGTGTTCCGCGGCCTCGCCGTCGCCGGCTGCGACCCCGACGAGATGGGCATCGGCCCGGTGTTCGCGGTGCCCCGCCTCCTGGAGCGCCACGGCCTCGGGATCGACGACATCGACCTGTGGGAGCTGAACGAGGCCTTCGCGAGCCAGGTCTTGTATTGCCGCGACAAGCTCGGCATCCCCGCCGACCGCCTGAACGTCGATGGCGGCTCCATCTCCATCGGCCACCCCTACGGCATGAGCGGCGCGCGGATGGCCGGGCACGCGCTGATCGAGGGCAAGCGCCGGGGTGCCAAGCGCGTGGTCGTCACCATGTGCATCGGCGGCGGGCAAGGCGCCGCCGGGCTGTTCGAGCTGCGATAGGGGAGGGGATCATGGACCTGAGGTTCACCGCCGAGGAAAACGCCTTCCGCGACCGGATGCGCGAGTTCTTCACGACGCAGATCCCCGCGGACATCCGCGACCAGGTGCAGCGCGGCGAGCACGTGTCGCGCGACCAGCAGGTCCAGGCGCAGCGCATCATGAACGCCCACGGCCTCGCGGTGCCGCATTGGCCGGCGGAGTGGGGCGGGCAGGACTGGACGCCGGTGCAGCTCTACATCTACCAGGACGAGATGCAGCAGAACTGCGTGCCGGCGCCGCTCGGCTTCAACGCCAACATGGTCGGCCCCGTCATCGCGCAGTTCGGGTCGGAGGCGCAGAAGCAGCAGTTCCTGGCCCCCACCGCCAACCTCGACATCTGGTGGTGCCAGGGCTTCTCCGAACCCGGCGCCGGCTCGGACCTCGCGAGCCTCCGCACCACGGCGGTGCGGGACGGCAACCATTACGTGGTGAACGGGCAGAAGACCTGGACCACGCTGGCCCAATACGCCGACTGGATCTTCTGCCTCGCCCGCACCAACCCGGGCGCCGCAAAGCGGCAGGAGGGCATCAGCTTCATCCTGATCGACATGAAGACGCCGGGCATCACGGTCCGCCCGATCCAGACCATCGACGGTGGCGTGGAGGTCAACGAGGTCTGGTTCGACGACGTGCGGGTGCCCGTGGAGAACCTGGTCGGCCAGGAAAACCGCGGCTGGGACTACGCCAAGTTCCTGCTCGGCAACGAGCGCACCGGCATCGCCCGCGTCGGCGTGAGCAAGGCGCGCATCCGCCGCATCAAGCAGTTGGCCGCACTCGAACACGTCGGCGACCGCGCCATGATCGAGGAGCCGCACTTCCGCGAGCGCGTGGCCGCCATCGAGGTGGAGCTGAAGGCGCTGGAGATGACCCAGCTCCGCATCGTCGCCGACGAACGCAAGCGCGAACCCGGCCGCCCCAACCCGATGAGCTCCATCCTCAAGCTCAAGGGCAGCCAGCTCCAGCAGGCCACCACCGAGCTGCTCCTGGACGTGGTCGGCCCCTACGTCCTGCCCTATGATGATGAGCAGGACGGCAGCAACGAGCCACCCGTCGGCCCGGACTACGCCGCCGAAGCAGCTCCAGTATATTTTAACTTCCGCAAGGTATCCATCTACGGCGGATCCAACGAGATCCAGCGCAACATCCTCGCAAAAGCCATCCTGGGGTTCTGACCGGCGCTATGGACTTCGATCTTTCCGACGACCAGCGCCTCCTCAAGGACAGTGTCGACCGCCTCCTGTCCGACCGCTACGGCTTCGAAGCCCGCAACGGCTTCCGCCGCGAGCCGGACGGCTGGTCGCGGGCCATGTGGGCCCAGTTCGCCGAGCTTGGGCTGCTGGGCTTGCCGTTCGCGGAGGAGCACGGCGGCTTCGGCGGCGGCCCGGTGGAGGTGTCCATCGTCATGGAAGCGTTCGGCCGGGCGCTGGTGGTGGAGCCGTTTTTCGCCACCGTGGTCCTGTGCGGCGCAGTCCTGCGCCACGCGGCTCCGCAGGACGTCCTGGCCGAACTGGTGCCGCGCATCGCAGAAGGCGAGTTGCTGCTTGCCTTCGCCGGCCAGGAACGCCAGGCACGCTGGAGCGTCAACGACGTCCAGACCCGCGCCCGCGAGGACGGCGCGACCTGGCGGATCACCGGCGAGAAGACGCTCGCGCTCCACGGCGACACCGCCGGCGCTTTCATCGTCACGGCCCGCACGCAGGGCGAGCACCGCGACCGCCACGGCATCGGCCTGTTCCTGGTCGACGCCGCCGGGG
>CAXUIQ010000567.1:0-582 GCA_964250815.1 uncultured Acetobacteraceae bacterium | reverse complement strand
CCACGCAGGACGGCTCCCGTGCGGCCGAGGTCGTGCTGTCCAGCGCCCCGGCCCGCCTCATCAGGCTCGACGCGCTGGCGGAGTTGGAAGCCGCCATGGACGAGGCGGTCGCCGCCCTGTGCTCCGAAGCGGTCGGCGCCATGGACGCCATGCACGCCATGACGGTCGACTACCTCAAGACCCGCAAGCAGTTCGGCCGCCCGATCGGCGACAACCAGGCGCTCCAGCACCGCGCCGTGGACATGCTGGTGTCGCTGGAGCAGGCCCGCTCCATGGCGATGTTCGGCACGGTGATGTGCCGCGACGCCGACCCGACGGAACGGCAGCGCGCCATGCACGCCACCCGCGTGCAGGTCAACAACTCCGGACGCCATATCGGCCAGGAAGCCGTTCAGCTCCACGGCGGCATCGGCGTGACCATGGAATACGCCGTCGGCCACCATTTCAAGCGCATGAGCATGATCGAGCGCCAGTTCGGGGACACAGACACTCACCTGAGCGCATTGGCGCGGCTCGGCGGCCTGATCGACGCCTGAGGGCGTCGTGCGCGTCCTCGTCCTCCTCGCCCTCTTGCTGATGGCG
>CAXUIQ010000566.1:0-2881 GCA_964250815.1 uncultured Acetobacteraceae bacterium | reverse complement strand
GTTGCGCCGGTAGGCGCCCAGCATGAGATCCATGTCGGGGACGGCGGGCATCCGGGCCGCGGGGGTGCCGGGGCGCTCGCTGTAGGCGAAGACGTGCAGGTAGGGCAGCGCCGCCTCGTCCACGAAGGCGAGGGTATCCCCGAACAGCGCGTCGTTCTCGGTCGGGAAGCCGGCGATCAGGTCGGCGCCGATTGCGATGCCGGGGCGGAGGCTGCGGGCGCGGTCGATGGCGGCCAGCGCCGCGTCCCGCCCGTGCCGCCGCCGCATCCGCTTGAGGATCAGGTCGGAGCCGGCCTGGACCGACAGGTGCAGATGCGGCATCAGCCGCGGCTCGTCGGCGATCAGGTCCCACAGGGCCGGGTCGATGGCGGCCGGGTCGAGTGAGGACAGGCGCAGCCGCGGCAGCTCCGGCACCAGCGCCAGCAGCCGGCGCACGGTGGCGCCGAGCGACGGCCCGCCTGGCAGGTCCGCGCCATACGAAGAGACATCGACGCCGGTCAGCACGACCTCCTTGTAGCCGGCGGCGACCAGGGTGCGGACCTGCTGCACGATCCCGCCCAGCGGCACGCTGCGGCTGGGGCCGCGGGCGAAGGGGATGATGCAGAAGGTGCAGCGGTGGCCGCAGCCCTGCTGGATTTCTACAAATGCCCGGGCGCGGCCGTCGAACCCGGCGGCAAGGTGCGGCGCGGCCTCACGCACCGCCATGATGTCGGACACGCGGGCCGGCGCGCCGGGCGCCCAGCTTTCCGGCCGCAGCTTCTCGGCGTTGCCCAGCACGCGCGCCACGCCGGGCAGCGCGGCCCAGGCGGCGGGGTCGAGCTGCACGGCGCAGCCGGTGGCGACGATGCGGACGCCGGGCCGGTCGCGATGGAGGCGGCGAATGGCCTTGCGGCATTGCCGCTCCGCCTCGGCCGTCACGGCGCAGGTGTTCACGACCACGGTGCCGTCGGGCTGCCCGGCGGCGGAGCCGTCCACCGCTGCGCGCTCGGCGAGGTCCCGGATCACGGCGCTCTCGTAGGCGTTCAGCCGGCAGCCGAAGGTGAGGACCTCGGTCGTCAAAGCGCCACGATGCCGTGGAAGCTGGTCGCGGCCGGGCCGGCCATCAGCACGCGGCCGGCCTGCGTCCACTCGATCTCCAAAGCGCCGCCGTCCGCCAGCACCGTGGCCCGGCGCTCCACGAGGCCCCGGCGGTGCGCGTTGACCAGCGCCGCGCAAGCGCCCGACCCGCAGGCCCGCGTCAGCCCCGCGCCCCGCTCCCATACCCGCAGCCGGATGCGGTCCGGCGCCAGAACTTGCACAAAGCCGATGTTGGCGCGCTCGGGGAACAGCGGGTCATGCTCCAGCGCCGGGCCGAGCGTCGCGATGGGGGCGTCCGCGATGTCCGGGACGAACAGGGTGGCGTGCGGGTTGCCCATGCCGCACGCGGCCGGGTCGCCCGGCAGCGGCAGGTGCAGCGTGTCCACGGCGCGGGCCAGCGGCACGTCCGCCCAATCGAGCCGGGCCGGTCCCATGTCCACCCGCTGCCGCCCGTCAGGCAAGCGCTCGGCCGGCAGGTCGCCAGCGGCGGTGCGGATGACCTGGAAGGGCCGCCCGTTCTCCTCGAACAGCAGCTCGGCGACGCAGCGCGTGGCGTTGCCGCAGGCCCCGGCCTCCGACCCGTCGGGGTTGCGGATGCGCATGAGCAGGTCGGCGTCCGTGCCCGGCGGCGGCGGGTGCAGGGTGATGAACTGGTCGCAGCCGATGCCGGTGCGGCGGTCGGACAAGGCGCGCACCGTGGCGGGCGACAGGTCGAGCCGGCGGGTGCGCTCGTCGATGATCACGAAATCGTTGCCGGCGCCATGGGCTTTGATGAACGGGGTCATGCGGGACGGGATATAGGCGCGCGGCCCGGCCTGGGCCATGCCCCCCGGCGCGCTTCACACCGCGGCCATCGCGAGATACCAGAGCGGCAGGGTCAGGAACGACAGCGCGATGCCGATGCCCACCATGAGCGTGATCAGCGCCGGGTTGAGGCCGTACTGCATGGCGACGATGGCCCCGCCGATCTGCGGCCCCATCGCCGCCTCGAACAGCGTGACCCGCGCCGTCTCCCCGTCGCGCGACAGCAGGCCGACGTAGAACAGGGCGAGCAGCAGCGGCCCCACCACCAGCTTGAAGCCGAGGCCCAGGCCGAGCGGCACCCGGTTGCCGCGCAACTGGTCGAACCGGAGCTGCAAGCCCACGGAAACCAGCGCCAGCGGCGCCACGGTGTCGCCCAGCCGGCGCAGCATCCCGGCCAGCCAGGCGGGATAGTCGAAGGGCGACAGCAGCACGGCGAGCACGAGCGCGACGAGCGGCGGAAAGGCCAGAACCCGGAGCATGATCTCGCGCCGCGACGCCGTGCCGGAGGAGAACAGGCAGGCGACCGCGACGCCCGCGGTGCTCAGCACGAGGTAGGTGCCGAGCTGGTCGATGAGGATGCCGGTCGGCAGTCCTTGCGCGCCGTAGAACGCCTCGATCATCGGCAGGCCCACGAAGGAGGTGTTGGCGAGGCCCGCCGTCATGATCAGCGCGCCCGTGGTGGCGGGCGGCAGCCGCATGACCCGGGCGAGCACGGTGAAGGCCGTGGCGCTGAGCGCGAACAGCAGCCAGGGCATGGAGACCGGCCAGAGCAGGTTGGTGGTCAGGCGCAGCCCGTGGATCTGCCCGAGGATCAGGGCGGGCAGCGCCACGTGGATGATGAAGCCGTTGAGCGCGGCGTGCGCGTTGTCCGGCACGCGCCGGGCGACGCGGAGCAGCACGCCCGCGAGCAGGCAGACGGCGAGCATGGAAACGTTGGTCATGGCCGGGCATCCCTTGGTGATCCCCGCCCTGTGACCCAAGTCACAGACGGCCCCCGGCC
>CAXUIQ010000565.1:0-2881 GCA_964250815.1 uncultured Acetobacteraceae bacterium | reverse complement strand
GGCTACGAGGTGGACGGCCATCAGATCAGCATCGGCACGAGCATCGGCATCGCGCTCGCGCCCGCCGACGGCTCGACCCCGTACGAGTTGCTGAAGAACGCCGACACGGCCCTGTATGGCGCCAAGGTCAACGGCCGGGGCACCGCCTGCTTCTGCGAGGCCACCATGAACGCGGCGTTGCAGTCGCGGCGCGTCCTGGAAATGAGCCTGCGGCAGGCCATCGCGCGGGAGGAGTTCCAGCTCTGCTACCAGCCGCTGGTGGACGCGCGCTCGCATCGCGTGTGCAGCTTCGAGGCGCTCATCCGGTGGCAGCACCCGGAGCAGGGGATGATCCCGCCCGACGCATTCATTCCGGTGGCGGAGGCGTCCGGCCTGATCGGCGCCATCGGGACGTGGGTCCTGCACCGGGCCTGCCTCGACGCCGTGGCTTGGCCCGAGGAGATCAAGATCGCCGTGAACCTGTCCCCGTCGCAGTTCAAGGACAAGAACCTCGTCGGCACCGTGCGCGCCGCGCTGTCGGCCAGCGGCCTGCCAGCGCACCGGCTGGAACTGGAGATCACGGAGTCGGTCCTCTTGCACGACAGCATCGCCATCCTGGCGATCCTGCGCGAGATCAAGGCTCTCGGCGTCCAGATCGCCATGGACGACTTCGGGACCGCCTATTCCTCGCTCAGCTACCTGCGGAGCTTCCCGTTCGACAAGGGCAAAATAGACCGCAGCTTCATCAAGGACCTCCCGCACGACCGGAACGCGATGGCCATAGTCCGCGCGGTCGTCGGCCTAAGCGAGACGTTCGGGATGTCGGTCACGGCGGAAGGCGTGGAAACCGACGAGCAGGCGATGCAGCTCGCGTTGGAGGGATGCACGCACCTGCAAGGATACCTGTTCAGCCGGCCGGCGCCCGTGGCAAGCGTGCCGGGGCTGATCGAACGGGGGGAACGCCAGAAACCCGGGGCGTCCTGCTTGCCCGTCCCGGGCTGATCAGCCTGATGGATGCCTGGCACAAGGGCAGCAGGGCGGAACGGGTGCGCTGCCGGTCGCGGCGGCCCCCGACGCCGGCGAGCAGGCCGCGTCGGGCCTGATCGTAAGGTTGCATCGGCGCGGTGCCGCTGCCGCAGGCCGCTCTGCCCTGCCGGCTTGTGCCGCGCTCCGACGGACCTCAGCGCCGCGCTTTGCGCGCCGCATAACGGGCGTCGCGCTCGGCCTTGCGTTGCGCCTTGATCTCCTCGTCGCGTATAGCCTGCTCCGCCTTGCGTTGCGCTTCCGCCGCAGCCTGCGCCGCCAACTCGGCGAGACGGGCCTGGTCCTCCGCCGCCCGACGCGCTTCCTCGGCTTCCCGGAGCCGTTGGCGTTCCGCCGCACGGACCGCCCGCGCCTCGGCGATCGCCTTGCGTTCCGCCGCACGCGCCAGCACCGCGGGATCATCCGGCGCCGGCTTGGCGCGAAACTTTTCCAGCATCGCCTTCTTGGCCGCCGCAGCAGCTTCGGCCCGGTCGGTGAACTTGCTTCCTTTGAAGCCACTCATAAACGTCGCATCTCCTGAAACCCGGCTCGAACGATCCGTCTGACGGGGTGGATAACTAGCGCCGGCTCGGTCCCGCCTCAAGCAACGCCAGGTTCTGCCGCGCCAGGTCGCCTGTGGCGTTGCTGGGCGCCAAGGCGATGGCGTGTTCCCAATCCTGACGGGCGCCTTCACGTTCTCCCCGGCGCTGACGCAGGATGCCGCGCTCCAGCAACACGTCGGCGTTCTCCGGGTCCAGCGCAAAGGCGCGGTCGATGTCGTCCTGCGCCAGTCCCAGTTGGCTCAAATGCCGCCAGGCCGCGCCGCGGAACACCAACGCATCCACCCGGCGCGGGTCAAGGTCGAGCGCACGGGTCAAGTCATCGACGGCATCGTCATACCGCTCCAGGCTGGCCGCGGCGATCGACCGGTCAACCAGCAGGCCAGGGTCGTCCGGACTCAACGACAGGGCAAGCGTCGCCGCACCGAAGGCCCGCCCAGGGTCCCCCGCCATCAACCAGGCTTGGTCCGCTTGTCCGTAGAGGCTGGCCCGGGCCGCCGCCCGTGCGTGGCTGCTGTTGGCCAGGGCCTCCATCATCTCCGCGCCCTTCTCAGGCGCGCCCAGCGTGATCTCGGCGAGCGCGCGGCAATGCGTGGCGCCGTCGCCGCCCCCAGTGGCTTCCCAAGCGTCGGCAAAGGCATAGGCCCCCTGGGGGTCGCTGCCCAGCATGGCAAGGCAGCGGTCGTAGTCCTCGCCTTGGGCGATGCGCGGCGGGCTTGCCGGGGAGGGCGGGGCGTCCTCGCCGGCCGGGCCTTTCTGGGCGGTCTCCGGCAGGCTTGCCGCCTGGCTCGCCGGTATGGGCGCGTGGCTGCCCGTCATGCAGCCCATTGCGGCCGAGAGGGCCAGGACCGCACCGCCGAAGAACGCGAACCGCTTGCTCATCCTGGGGCGAGACATACTCCGGCTCGCTTGCGCGGGCAAACCGGGTAGAATGCGGGATGGCTGAAGCAAATCTCCTCCTGTTCGGGCTGGGCTACACGGGGACCGCGATTGCCGCACGCGCGGCGGCGGCGGGTTGGAAGGTGACGGCGACGAGCCGGACCCCTTCCGCCCGCTCGGCGCTGCCGGGGGTCACCCTGATCGACTTCAACGACGCCGCGGCGCCGCTGGCCGAGGCCACCCACGTCGTGCAGACGGCAGCGCCGGACGAGCACGGCGACCCCGCGCTGGCCCGCTATGGCGCCGCGGTCGGCGCAAGCCCGCGGCTGCGCTGGGCCGGCTACCTTTCCACGACGGGCGTCTATGGCGACCGCGGTGGCGGCTGGGTGGACGAGGACACGCCCGTGGCGCCCCCCGTGCCGCGGGCGCAGCGCCGGGTC
>CAXUIQ010000564.1:358-2884 GCA_964250815.1 uncultured Acetobacteraceae bacterium | reverse complement strand
ACGCGGCGGCGGTCTCCATGCAGGCGTATTCCGGCATGACCAGGAGCTGCCCGCCCCCCGCCGCCCCGGCCGCGACCAGCCGGTCCAGCTTGTCGGCATACCCGGCGAGGCTGGCGGTCCGCGTGACCCGGTACTCCAGCACGCCCAGGCGCAGCGTCACGGGGCGTCCCCGCCAAGGTCCTTGGTCCAGAACTGCATCAGGTGATCCGTCTCGCCTTCGTGCCCCACGTCGCGCCAGCGCATGCTGCACGTCAAGCCGGGGCGCGGGGCGAAGCCGCGGCGGCGCCAGAACCCGTCGAGCGGCACGGCGTCCGGCGGGCGCATCGGATGCTCGTCCGGGCGCTGCACCGCGCAGAACGCGGCGTGGCCGTAGCCGCCGAGCGACCGCGCATGGGCTTCCCGCTGCTCGAAGAACGCGACGCCCACCCCGGCGCCGCGGTACTCCCGCAGCAGCACGCTTTCCCCGAAGTAGAACCAGCGGGCCGGGTCCAGCCCGGCCGCGCGGAACGGCGCGACCACGTTGTCCGTCTCGTCTTGCAGCGGCAGGCAGGAGGACACGCCCACCGCCGCCGGCCCATTCCAGGCGATCACCAAGGCCGCCTGCGGGCAGCGCGCGTAGGTGGAGATGTACTCGGCCTCGTAGGCGTCGTTGCCGTCGTAAAGATATGGCCAGTCGCGGAACACGATGCGGCGCAGCCGGGCCAAGGCGGGGACGTGCGGCAGGATCGCGCTGCCGACAACGGTGGCGATCTCAAGCATCGGCATCCGGCGGACGGGGCTGGGACCGCTGCGTAGAGGCACGGCCCGACGGCATGAGGCGGCAAGACATGGCGCAGCCTATTCCGCCGCGCCGGGCCGTTCAATGCCGCCGGCGTCCCAAGGCGGCGGGTCGCGGAACCGGGCGGCAAGGAAATCGACGAAGCGGCGCACCTTGGGCGCCAAGTGCCGGGCAGAGGGATAAACGGCGTGGATGTTGAAATCCGGCACCCGCCAGCCCGGCAGCAGCGGCAGCAAGCGTCCGTCCCGCAGCGCCTCGCCCACGATGAAGGTGGGCTGCAGGACGATGCCCTGCCCGGCCAGGGCCGCGGCCATCAGCGCATCGCCGTTGTTGGCCACCAGGCTGCCGGACACCCGGACCTCCTGCTCTTCATGCTCGCCGTGGAAGCGCCAGGCGGCGCCGTGGCTGGCGTAGCTGTACACCAGGCAGTCATGCCCTCCCAGGTCCGCCGGGGCCGCCGGCCGGCCGCGGCGCTCCAGGTAGCCCGGCGAGGCGCACAACACGAGGCGGCAGGGCGACAAGCGCCGGGCGACCAGGCCGCTCTCCGCCAGCAGCCCGATCCGCACCGCGACGTCGTAGCCTTCCTCGACCAGATCGACCACGCGGTCGTTGAGCACCAGCTCGACCCGCAGCTTTTCGTTCTTCCGGCTGAACTCGGCGATGGCGGGGGCGAGGTGGCGCGTGCCGAAGCTCATGGGGGCGTTGACCCGCAGCGTGCCGCGCGGCTCCGCCTGGCGGTCGGCGGCGCTCGTCTCCGCTTCTTCCATCTGTTCGAGGATGCCTTGGGCGCGGGCATAGAAGGCGGCCCCGGCCTCGGTGAGGCTCTGCCGCGCCGTGGTGCGGTTGAGCAGCCGAGTGCCCAGCCGGTCCTCCAACGCCTGGATGTAGCGCCCGACCATGGCCGCGGTGACGCCAAGCTCCCGCGCCGCCGCGGCCTGACTGCCGCGGTCCACGGTGCGCACAAGGGCGGCAAGCTGCAAGAACCGGTCCATCCAATCGATATAACGGGTATCGAACACTGGGAGCAGCCCGGCATTCCCCATAGCCGGACGATGCGCCACCTTGCGGGACAGTGACCGCATCCGAGGGAGGATCCCATGGACACACCCGCGCCGAAGCGCACGCCCGATCCACCCGCCCCTTTGGCGGAGGGCACGGTCGAATGGCTGCGCATCGGCGGGGTGGCGCTGGCTGTGCGCGACCTGGACCGCGTGGCGGCGTTCTACCGCGACGTGATCGGGCTTGAGGTGGCCGCACGGGACGGCAACGCCGCCCACCTGGGCGCCGGCGGCGCCGCGTTCCTGGAGTTGCTGCGCCGGCCCGACGCGCTGCCGGACGATCCGGCCGCCGCCGGGCTGTTCCACACCGCCCTCCTGCTGCCGTCCCGTGCCGACCTGGGACGCTGGCTGGCGCATTTCCGGTCGCTCGGCGGGCAGCTCGACGGCGCCGCCGACCATCTCGTGAGCGAGGCGGCCTATCTCCACGACCCCGAGGGCAACGGCATCGAGGTGTATGCCGACCGGCCCCGTGCGCAATGGCGCTGGCGCGGGGAAGGGGCGGAGCGCCGGGTCGAGATGGCCAACCGGCCGCTCGACGTGCCGGGTTTGCTCCGCGCTGCCGAGACGCCGTGGAGCGGCGCGCCGCCCGGCACGCGGATCGGCCACGTCCACCTGCGGGTCGGCGATGCGGGGGAGGCTGCGCGCTTCTATGGCGGCGCGCTCGGCCTGGACCTCACGGCGGCCTGGGAC
>CAXUIQ010000564.1:0-348 GCA_964250815.1 uncultured Acetobacteraceae bacterium | reverse complement strand
GCCTGGGACAGCGCCGCGTTCCTGTCCTCCGGCGGCTACCACCACCACATCGCCGCCAACGCCTGGAGCAGCGCCGGGGCAGGCCGGCGCGACCCGGCGCGGGCGGGCCTCGCGTCGGTGACGCTGGACATCGCGGACGGGCCGGCGCTGGCGGGCCCTGTGCGGCAGGCGGGCGCATCCGGGCACAGCCTGTCCGATCCGTGGGGGACCGTGCTCAAGCTGCGCGCGGCCTGACCTTGCGGCCGGCACGCTTCTCCGCCACACCATCCACGAGGAACACACCATGGCAACAAACCTTTTGATCGCCTTCTACTCGCGCAACGGATCGACGGAGGCGCTGGCCCAGGC
>CAXUIQ010000563.1:0-2885 GCA_964250815.1 uncultured Acetobacteraceae bacterium | reverse complement strand
TGCAGTTCATGCTGATCATCTGGCTGCAGGGCATCTGGCTGCCGCTGCACGGCTACTCCTTCGAGGAGACGCCGCTGTGGTCGGCGGTGTTCATGCTGCCGCTCACCTTGGGCTTCCTGCTGGCCGGGCCGCTGGCCGGCTACTTCTCCGACCGCTTCGGCGGCGTGCCGTTCGCGGTGGGCGGCATGGCGCTGGGCGCCGCGAGCTTCGTGGCGCTGATGGCCCTGCCGCCGGACTTCTCCTACGGCGCGTTCGCGGCGCTGCTGTTCGCCAACGGCCTTGGCTCCGGCCTGTTCGTGGCGCCCAACAGCACGCAGATCATGAACGCCGTCCCGGCCTCGGAGCGCGGGCAGGCGTCCGGGATGCGCGCCACCACCACCAACGCCGGGCAGGTGCTGTCCATCGGCGTGTTCTTCAGCTTGATGCTGGCAGGCCTCGCCGCGACGCTGCCGCAGTCAATGGAGGCCGGGCTGCTCGCCCAGCACGTGCCGGCGGCGGTGGCGCACGAGGTCGCCGGCACGCCGCCGGTGTCCAGCCTGTTTGCCGCCTTCCTCGGCTACAACCCGATGGCCGAACTGGTGCCGCCGGGCGTGCTGGCGGCCCTGCCGCCAGGGAGCGCCGCGGCGCTGACCGGGCCGGCGTTCTTCCCGGGGCTGATGGCCGGGCCGTTCAAGCACGGGCTGGTGTTCGCCTTCAGCTTCTCGGCGCTCCTGTATCTGGTTGCCGCCGCGGCGTCCTGGCGCGGCGGCTCCTACACCGCGCCGGAGGCCGGCCCGGCCGGGCGGCCGAGCGCGACCCTGGCGGAGTAGGCGCGGGCGCGAAGCCGGGCCTCAGTGGGACTCGTACCCGTAGATCTCCGGCAGGATGAAGGCGGCGGACAGCAGTCCGATCAGCGGGAAGACAGCGACGAGCAGCGTGGCGTTGGCCTGGCCGATGGCCGAGAACAGGGGCGGGAACAGGATCAGCACCAGGAACGACGCCAGCTTGACGAACACGTAGGCGAAGCCGCTCGCCGTGCCGCGGTATTCGGGCTTCGCGACCACGGTCGGGATCGTCATGCAGTTCGAGGCGGCCCAGTAATGCCCCCAAAGCATCGCCGCGGCCACGAAGGGCAGAAGCATGGTGTTCTCTGTGTAAAGCGCCCAGGCCGCCGCCAGCAGGGATGCCAGCACGATGCCGAACCCGACCATGCCGATCCCGCGGTGCCCGATCCGCGGCGTGATCAGCGGCCCGACCCAGCCGGAGATGGCGGCAATGACATAGAGCGCCATGGTGACGAGGTTGATGCCCAGGAGCGACGACACGCCCACCATGACGAACAGCACCGGAAGATAGAAGGCGAAGGTCGAGAACTCGCCGCCCTGGCAGAAGCAGGCGATCCAGCCATACAGCGTTGCGCGCCAACGGACCGGATCACGGCGCAGGTCGGCCAGGAACGCCGTCGGGCGCGGCTTCGGCACCGTGATGTCCTCGTCCGGCAGCATGTCGAGCGGGTCCGAGTACATCGCCTGGGAGACCTGCTTCGCCTCGCGGAACCGGCCGTGGCGGATCAGCCAGACCGCCGTCTCCGGCAGGTCGTGGCGCATCAGCAGGATCACGAGGGGCGGCACCGCGCCCAGGCCCAGCGTGAGGCGCCAGATGATCTCGTGCGGCAGGTCGAGCACGATGAACACCGCGATCACCGCGAGGGTGAGCACCTCGCCCACCGCGAACATGAACTGCCAGCGGTTGCCCATGACCTCGCGGTCGCCCTTGGGCATGGATTCCATGATGTAGGTGTAGCCGTTGGAGATGTCGCTGCCGAGCGGGACGCCGAGCGCGAAGCGCACGGCCACCAGCCAGACGACGCTCGTGACGAAGGCCTGCACCAGGGCAAGGACGATGAACAGGATCATGGTGGCCAGGAACATCACCCGGCGCCCGATCTTGTCGGACAGCCAGCCGCGCAGCAGCGCCCCGATCAGCGCGCCGCCCTGCGTGCCCGCAGCCGCCAGCCCGAGCAGCAGCGGGTCCGGATAGTACTGGTCGCGGATGAACACCAGCACAAAGTCGATCGAGTAAAGGTCCCAGGCCTCCACCAAGATGAGGCCATCATCAGCCAGCCGACCCGGTTGCCCTTCGGATTGTAGTTCGCCACGAGGTGGCGGACGGCGCCATCCATGGCCGCTTGGTGCGGCATCGTCATCGACACGCGGGTTCCCCCCTTGGTTGTTGGCGCCGGTGCGGCGCCCGCTCACAGCACGGCGAGCATCCCGCCGTCCACGTAGATGATCTGCCCGTTGACGTAGTCGGACGCCGCGGAGGCCAGGAACACGGCGGCGCCGACCAGCTCCTCCGGCCTGCCCCAGCGGCGGGACGGCGTGCGGCTCTTCACCCAGGCGTCGAAGGCCGGGTCGGCCACCAGCGCCTGGTTCATGTCTGTCAGCATGTAGCCCGGGCCGATGGCATTGGCCTGGATGCCGTGCTGCGCCCATTCCGCCGCCATGGCGCGGGTCAGCATCTTGATGCCGCCCTTCGCCACCGTGTAGGGCGCGACCGTCGCGCGGGCCACTTCGCTCATCAGCGAGCCGATGTTGACGATCTTGCCGCGCCCGCGCGGGACCATGCGCCGGGCCGCCTCCCGCCCGACCACGAAGGCGCTGGTCAGGTTGGTCTCGATGACCCGGCGCCAGTCCTCCGTCGCCAGATCCAGCATCGGCCGGCGCAGTTGGACGCCGGCGTTGTTGACCAGGATATCGACCGCGATCCCCTGCCCGTCCAGCCGCTCGAACGCGGCAACGGCCGCGGCCTCGTTGGTCACGTCGAAGCAGGCCTCGTGCGCGGTCCGGCCCCGGCTGCGCATCTCGCCCGCAGCCGCGGCGAGCCGGCCCGGGTCGGCGCCGTTC
>CAXUIQ010000562.1:0-2887 GCA_964250815.1 uncultured Acetobacteraceae bacterium | reverse complement strand
ACCTGCTACGTCGCGGCGCCGTCCGGCACGGAGCCGGGCGTGGCGCCGCCGGGCGGCGAGGCGCTGTACGTCCTGGTGCATACCCCGTTCCTCCGCCCGCACCACGACTGGTCCAAGATGTTCGCCCCCTACCGCCAGGTCATCCTCGACAAGCTCAAGGCCTGCGCGGGCCTGGGCGACATCGAGGAGCGCATCGTGTTCGAGCGTCACCTGACGCCGCAGGACATCCATGAGCGCTACCGCGTGCTGGACGGCGCGATCTACGGCCTCGCCAGCCATGGCAAGGTCAACGGTGCGTTCAAGCCCGGCAACCGGTCGCGCGACCTGGCCGGCCTCTACCTTGCAGGCGGTGCCGCGCACCCCGGGCCGGGAATGCCCATGGTGCTGATGAGCGGATGGATCGCCGCCGACAGCCTGGCGCAGGACATGGCAGGCGCGGCCCGGAAACCAGACCTGGCCCTTGCCAGTGCCTGAAGCCGCGGCGCCCGACCCGATCGCGATACGGTCGGGCCGGGCGTTCTGGGCCTTCGGCTGGTACCTCCGCTGGTACTTCTATCGGAAGTTCCACGCCGTGCGGCTGTCCCGCGCCGGCGTGCCGCGCGGCTTTGCCCACCGGCCGTTGATCGTCTGCTGCAACCATCCGTCGTGGTGGGACCCGGCGCTTTACATCTTGCTCTGCACTTTCCTGTTTCCCGACCGCCGCGGCTACGGCCCGATGGACGCCAAGGCGCTCGGCAACTACGGCGTGTTCGAGCGCATGGGCGTGTTCGGCATCGCGCCCGACACCCCGCGCGGCGCGGCGCGCTTCCTGTCCACCAGCCTGCGCATCCTGTCCGACCCCGCCAGCATCCTCTGGATCACCGCGGAGGGCGAGTTCGCCGACGCCCGGCGGCGCCCGTTGCAAATCCGCCCTGGCATCGCCCACCTCGCGCGGCGCGTGCCCAATGCCGTGATCCTGCCGATGGCGGTCGAGTATCCCTTCTGGAACGAGAGCCGTCCGGAGGCGCTGGTGCGCTTCGGCGCTCCCATCGAGACCGGGCCTGCGCGCACCGTCGCCGAATGGACCGACCACCTGGAGGCCGAACTGACCCAGACGATGGATGCGCTCGCGGCGGAGTCGATGGGGCGCGACCCCGGCCAGTTCCGGACCCTGCTGCGCGGCGGCGCCGGGGTGGGAGGCATCTACGACCTGTATCGCCGCAGCCGGGCGTACGTCGCCGGACGCCGGTTCGACGCGCGGCACGAGACCCGGGAATGACGGTGCTGGCAGATGTCGCGCTGTTCCTGGCCGCCGCCCCGCTGCTGCTGGGCTTGTGGAACCTTTGGCTTTACCGCGCGCCGGCGCTGGCCGCCGGACGGCCCCAGGTGTCCGTGCTGATCCCTGCCCGCAACGAGGAGGCCAACATCGGCGCCGCCTGCGCGGCCGTGCTGGCGAGCGAGGGGGTGGAACTTGAACTGGTCGTGCTCGACGACGCTTCCACCGACCGGACCCCGGCCATCCTCGCCGGCATCGCCGACCCGCGGCTGCGGGTGGCGTCGGCGCCGAAGCTGCCGCCGGGCTGGTCGGGCAAGCAACATGCGTGCAGCGTGCTGGGCGGCCTCGCCCGGCATGAGCTGATGGTGTTCGTCGATGCCGACGTGCGGCTGGCGCCCGATGCGCTGAGCCGCATGGCCGGAGTGATGCAGCGGCATGAGGTGGGCCTCGCCAGCGGCTTCCCGGCGCAGCAGACGGTCACTTGGTCGGAGCAGTTGCTGATCCCGCTGATCCATTTCCTGCTGCTGGGGTTCCTGCCGATCGCGGCCATGCTGCGCCTGCCGGCGGTGGGCCTCGGCGCCGGCTGCGGCCAGTTGTTCATCGTCCGGCGCGGCGCCTACGAGCGCGCCGGCGGCCACGCGGCAATCCGGGCGTCGCTGCATGACGGGCTGATGCTGCCCCGCGCGTTCCGCCGGGCCGGGTCGATGACCCGGCTGTTCGACGCGAGCGGCTTCGCGCGCTGCCGCATGTATGCCAACGCCGCGCAGGTCTGGGAGGGGTTATGCAAGAACGCGACGGAGGGCATGGCGAAGCCGCGGGCGCTGCCGGTCTGGACGGCGATCCTGGGGGGCGGGCAGATCCTGCCGGCCGTGCTGATGCTGGCGGCGCCAAGCTGGACGGCGGGATTGGCTCTGCTGGCGTCGGCCGGGTTCCGGCTGATCCTGGCGGCGCGGTTCCGCCAGCCCTGGGTGTCTGCCCTGCTGCATCCGCTCGGCGTGCTGGCGCTCCTGGTCGTGCAGTGGTGGTCGCTGATCCGCGCCGCCCGCGGCCGGCCCGCCACCTGGCGCGGCCGGGCCTATACGGCGCAGTAGCGGGGCTGGCGGCGATGCTTGCGGGTGGGGCGCAGGCGGCGAGGCTGGAGGTTGTCGTTGGCAACATCCGCAACGCCCGGGGCCACGTCCGCGTGGCGGTCTGCTCCGCCGACACGTTCCTGAAAGAGACCTGCCAGTGGTTCGCCCACGCCAGGGCCGTGCCCGGCGAGGTCACGGTCGCGCTGGACGTGCCGCCCGGCACCTGGGCGGCGCAGGCCTACCAGGACGAGACCGATGTCGGGAAGATCACCCGCAACTTCTTCGGCCTGCCGACCGTGGGCATCGGCTTCAGCAACGACGCGCCGTTCCGCTTCGGGCCGCCGAGCTTCGCCGACGCCGCCTTCCGCCTGGGACCCGGCGGGGGCCGCATCCGCCTCAACCTGCGTTACTTCTAGGGGAACACCATGGGCACGCCGCTGCCGAGCGATCCGCCGCCGTTCTACGACGCGCACCTGTTCGTCTGCACTAACCGCCGCCCGGACGGCCACCAGCGCGGCTCCTGCGCCGCCCGCGGGTCGGAGCGGCTGCGCGACTACATGAA
>CAXUIQ010000561.1:0-2896 GCA_964250815.1 uncultured Acetobacteraceae bacterium | reverse complement strand
TGCTTGAACGCCGTTCAAGAATTTGGTAAGATCCGAACGTTGTTCACAAAAGGTCAGGTCCACGCCGCTGCTCACCTCCCGCCGCCTCGCGCCGTTGCTGCTCACGCAGACGCTCGGGGCGCTGAACGACAACCTGTTCAAGAACGCCTCGTGGTGCTGGTCCTGTTCCGGGCGGCGGGGTCGTCCGGGCCGGCGTTGGTGGCGCTGGCGGGGGGCGTGTTCATCCTGCCCTACGTGCTGCTGTCCGCAACCGCCGGGCAGGTCGCCGACCGGTTCGAGAAGTCCCGCACCATCCTGCTGGTCAAGCTGGCGGAGGTGGCGCTCATGGCGCTGAGGACGGCCGGGTTCCTGCTCGAAAGCACGCCCCTGCTGTTCGCCGCGCTGTTCGGGCTGGGCGTGCAGGCGACGTTCTTCGGCCCGCTGAAATACGCCATCCTGCCCAGCCACTTGGCCGAGCACGAACTGGTGGCCGGCAACGGCCTTGTCGAGGCCGGCACCTTCCTCGGCATCCTGGCCGGCACGGTCGCCGGCAGCGCCCTGGTCGGGTTGGAGCACGGCCCGGCCATCGTCTCGGCCGCCGGCATGGCCGTGGCGTTGGCCGGCGTGGCCAGCGCGGCGCTGGTGCCGCGCGCCCCGTCCCATGCCCCAGGCCTGCGCCTCGGCTGGAACCTGCCGCGCGAAACGGCGGCGCTGCTGCGGTCCGCGCGGGCGCACCGGCCGGTCTGGCTGTCCCTGCTGGGGCTGAGCTGGTTCTGGACGCTCGGCGCCACCATGCTGGCCGAGTTGCCGACGCTGGTGCGGGACGACCTGCACGCCGACCCGCCAGTGTTCACCCTGATGCTGGCCTTCTTCTCCGTAGGCGTCGGCGCCGGCTCCGTGCTGTGCTCGCGGCTGCTGCGGGGGAAGGTTTCGCCCCGGCTGGTGCCGTTCGCCGCCATGGGCTTGTCCGTGTTCCTGTTCGACTTCGGCCTGGCGGCGCGCCATGCGGACGGGCTGGCCACCATCTCCGCCATGCTGCACAGCCCGGCCGGCTGGCGCCTGCTGCTCGACCTGCTGCTGCTCGCGGCGTGCGGCGGGCTGTATTCCGTGCCGCTCTACGCCATCATCCAGGAACGCTCGCCAAAGGCGGAGCAGGCGCGGATGGTGGCGGCTAACAACGTGGTCAACGCCGGGGCCATCGCGGCCGGGGCCGTGGCGGCGGCGGCGCTCGCCGTGCTCGGCGCGGCGCCGGCCTCCATCCTCCTGGGCTGCGCCGGGCTGAACCTGCTGGCCGCCGGGTGGATCGTCCGCATCCTGCCGCAAGACACGCTGCGGGCGGTGTTCCGCTGGTACTTCACCACCTTCCACGGCGTGGACGTGAGGGGGTTGGAGAACCTGCCCGGCCAAGACGAGCGCGCCGTTTACGTGGTGAACCACCAAAGCTTCGCCGACGGCTGCTTCGTCGCCGCGTTCCTGCCGGGCGCCCCGGTGTTCGCCGTGAACCTCCACACCGCGCGCCAGTGGTGGGCGCGGCCGTTCCTGGCGGCGGTGCGCCACTTCCCGGTGGACCCGGCCAACCCGTTCGCGGCCCGAACCATGGTCCGCGCGGTGCAGGACGGCAGCAAGCTGGTGGTGTTCCCCGAAGGCCGCATCACCAGGACCGGCGCCTTGATGAAGGTGTACGAGACGCGACGGGCGCGGCGCTCTTGGCCCATGCGCGGGCGAAGGGCGCGTCCGAGATCGCCACGCCCAGGATCGTCCGCCCCGTGCCGGCCCTGCCGCTGCTCGGGACGGGGAAGGTCGATTACGCGGCGGCCACGCGCATGGCTGCGGGGGAGCGGGCGACGGCCTGACCCGCGCCGTCAGCGCGCCAAGCCGCGCGCCATTGCCTCGACAATGGCCCGCAGTTGGGCGCGCAGCACCGGGATCGGCATTTCCGCCACCTTCTCGTCCAAGCCCAGCGCGACCACGCCATGCACCGCCGAGAACAGGGTGCGCGCCAGCAGGCTTCGCTCCGCTCCCGGCAAGCCCGGCATCAGCGCCGCCAGCGGCTGCTCGACGTGGGAAAAGGCAGCCGCCTGGCGGTCGGCGTAATGCTGCGGGAGCGCCCGTCCTTCCGGCAAGCGGTGCTGGAACAGGGCGGCCCAGCGCTGCCGGTTCGCGGCGGCGAAGCCGAGGTAGCCCAGGGCCAACCGCACGAGGTGCTCCATCGGGTCGCCGCCGGGCGCCACCTTGCCCATGGCGGCGTCGATCGCCTCCAGTGTGCGGGCATTGACCGCCAGCACCAAGGCGTCGAGGTCCGGGAAGACGCCGTAGATCGCGCCCACCGAGCAGCCGGCCGCATCCGCCAAGGCCCGGGCGCGCAGGCTGGACAGCCCGGACGCCGCAATTGCCGCTTCGGCCGCGGCCAGCAAGCGGTCATGCAGGTCATGGCGGCGCGCCGCGGTCGCCGGGCGGTGTGAACCATGTTCAGAATTCTCTTGAATGGCGTTCATGATTCGACTATCGAAGGTGTGAATCGTGTTCATACAGGAGAGCGGCCTATGTTCAAACTTATGTTTACCCTGCGGCGGGGCTTGGTCGCCGCCGCCGCGGAGGAGTTCGCCGACGCGAACGCCTTGCTGCTGCTCGACCAGCAGATCCGCGACGCGCAGGCCAGTTTCGGCCGTGCTCAGCGCGCCCTAGCCATGGCCTTGGCGGAGCAGGCGCAGGAGGAGCTTCGCGGCACCGCCATAGGGAAACGGGTGGCGGCGCTGGAAACACGGGCGGAGGCTGCGCTGGCGGGGCAGCGGGAAGACCTCGCGACGGAGGCGGCGGAGGCCATCGCCGCGCTGGAAGCGGAGCGGGACGCCGGCCAGCAGGCGCGGACGCTGCTCGCGGGCGAGATCGCCCGGCTCCGCATCCGACACGCTGCGGC
>CAXUIQ010000560.1:0-2898 GCA_964250815.1 uncultured Acetobacteraceae bacterium | reverse complement strand
GCATGAGCGCGATGGGGCGGAGCTTCTGGAGCGAGAACCGCCGGGTGCGCAGCGAGAGGACGCAGGCGCAGCTTGGGTTGCACTGGCAGTATCCGACCTACCGGGAAGGGCTACGCGCGATCCTGCAGCAAGAGGCCGCCGAGCGCCCGCCGCAGTGACGCCAGGTCGGATGGGCGGGACAGCCGGTGGTCGCCGTCCTTGACCAGCGTGGCCTGCACGTCGTCGGACTCCAGCCGCTCCGCCAGGCGCAGCGCCGTCTGCCACGGCACCTCCGGGTCCCGCTGGCCGTGCAGCAGGCGCACCGGGCAACGCAGCGGGATCGGCCGGTCCAGCAGCAGCCGGGTGCGGCCGTCCGCGATGAGCGCGGCCGTGACCGGGGTCGGTTCGCCATATGCGCTCGGGACGTGCAGCACGCCGTCGCGCTCCAGCCGGGCGCGCTCCTCCGGCATCATGGATTGCCACATCAGCTCCTCGGTGAAATCGGGCGCCGCCGCAATCCCGATCAGCCCGGCGATGCGCGCCGGCCGGGCCAACGCCAGCAGCAGGGCAATCCAGCCGCCCATGCTCGATCCGACCAGGACCAGCGGACCCTCCGTCAAGCGGTCGATCAGCAGCAGCGCGTCGTCCGTCCAGCGCCCGACCGTGCCGTCCGTGAAGGCGCCGCCGCTGGCGCCATGGCCGGAGTAATCCAGCCGGAGGCACGCCGTCCCGTGCTCCGCGCAGAACGCCTCGGCCAGCATCGCCTTGGCGCCGGTCATGTCGCTCCTGAAGCCCGGCAGGAACACGGCCGTCGGCCCGCGCCCCGGCGTCCGCACCCAGGCCAACGCCACGCCGTCGCCCCGGTCGGTTTCCCCGGCCTGCTGAACCGCCTGCTGCATCCACCGCCTCCGAGCCGCCCGCGTGTTATACGGCCGGGATGCCCGTCCTTCCACCCGGCGCCGCCGTGCTGCAAGTGCTCCCTTCGCTCGACACCGGCGGCGTGGAACGGGGCACCGTGGAGATGGCCCAGGCCATCGCCGCCGCCGGCGGCGCCGCGCTGGTGGCGAGCGAGGGCGGGCGGCTGGTGTCGGCGGTGGAAAAGGCCGGCGGGCGGCACGTCCGGCTGCCGCTGGCGAGCAAGAACCCGGCCACCATCTGGCGCAACGCCGGCCGCCTCGCCCGCCTGGTCCGAACCGAGGGCGTCGCCGTCGTCCACGCCCGGTCCCGCGCGCCCGCCTGGTCCGCCCTGCTCGCCGCCCGGCGCACGGGCGCGCGGTTCGTGACCACGTATCACGGCATCTACAACGAAGAATGGCCCGGCAAGCGGCGCTACAACGCCGTCATGGCCAAGGGCGACCGGGTAATCGCCATCAGCCGCTTTGTCGCAGCGCTGCTTGCCGCGCGGCACGCGGTCGAGCCGTCCCGCATCCGCGTCATCCCGCGCGGCGTCGATCCCGCGCTGTTCGACCCGGCCCGCGTTGCCAGGCCGGAGGTTGCCCGTCTCGCCGCGGCCTGGCGCGTGCCGGACGGTGCGCCGGTCGTGGTGCTTCCGGCGCGCCTCACCCGCTGGAAGGGTGCCGCCGTGCTGATCGACGCGGTGGCGCGGCTGGCCCGCACGGACGCCTGCTGCGTCCTGGTCGGCGCGGCGCAGGGGCGCGAGCGTTTTGCCAAGCAGCTCCAGGCGCAAGCCGAGTCGCTTGGAATGGCCGGCCGCCTGCGTCTGGTCGGTCATTGCGACAACATGCCGGCCGCGCTCGCCCTGGCGGACGTGGTGGTCAGCGCCTCGCTCGAACCCGAGGGCTTCGGCCGCGCCGTGATCGAGGCGCAGGCGATGGAACGCCTGGTGGTCGCGACCGACCACGGGGGCGCCGCGGAAACCGTCGAGCATGGGGCAACGGGATGGCGCGTGCCGCCGGGCGACGCGGGCGCGCTGGCGGCGGCGCTGGACGCCGCCTTGGCCATGCCGCCGGCTGACCGCCGGGCAATGGGCGCGCGGGCGCGGGCCGGCGTCCTGGCGCGCTACACGACCGCGGCGATGCAGGCCGCCACCTTGGAGGTGTATCGGGAGTTGCTGGCCTGACGCGCGCCGGCCGGGGTTGCGGCGGTGCCGGGCGGGGGCCATAGGAGGCATCCAATCCGCGTGTGAAAGGTCCGCCCCATGCCCGCCATCACCCTGCCCGACGGCTCGGTTCGCCGCTTCGACGCGCCGGTGACGGGCACCGCCATCGCCGCCGCCATCGGCCCCGGCCTGGCCCGCGCGGCGCTCGCCATGAAGGTGGACGGCACGCTGTCCGACCTGTCCCGCGTGGTCGAGGAGGATGCGGCGATCACCTTCGTGACCCGGCGCGACCCGGAGGCGCTCGGCATGATCCGCCACGACGCCGCGCACGTGCTGGCTGAGGCGGTGCAGGACCTGTACCCGGGCACGCAAGTCACGATCGGGCCGTCGATCGAGAACGGGTTCTACTACGACTTCGCCCGCAACGAGCCGTTCACCCCGGACGACTTCGCCGGGATCGAGGCGCGGATGCGGGAGATCGTGGCCCGCAACGCCCCGTTCGAGCGCCAGGTCTGGGACCGCGAGGAGGCGACGCGCTTCTTCGAGGCGCGCGGCGAGGCCTACAAGGCCGAGCTGATCCGCGACCTGCCGCCGGGCGAGACGATCACGCTGTACAAGCAGGGCGGTTGGATCGACCTGTGCCGCGGCCCGCACATGCGCGGCACCGGGGACGTGGGCACGGCGTTCAGGCTGATGAAGGTCGCGGGCGCCTACTGGCGCGGCGACCACCGCAACGCCATGCTGAGCCGCATCTACGGCACCGCCTGGCGCGACGGGAAGGAGCTGGACGCCTACCTGCACCAGTTGGAAGAGGCGGAGCGCCGCGACCACCGCCGCATCGGCCGCGAGATGGACCTGTT
>CAXUIQ010000559.1:0-2908 GCA_964250815.1 uncultured Acetobacteraceae bacterium | reverse complement strand
CCACGAATGCCCGCTTAGGAGTCGTTGAAGACGCATCATTTTATCTGCTGCGCGTCAGCACGCTCCGCCGAACGATGCTTAGCTGTCCTCGGCGATCTCCGCTTCCAGCGCTTCGAGCTGCCCGTCCACCTGCGCCAGCGTGGCGTCGTCGAGCCCAAGCCCCGCCAACGCATGGCGAGCCGTGGCCCGGCAACTGTTGAACTCGGCGCCGAGCATGTCGGACGGGGCGGCGGGCGCCTTGCGGCGGCCCAGGCAAGCGCCGTAGGCGTCGCGCGCCGGGCCGGCGGCGGCAGGGAGCGCCCCGAAGATCTCGTCCAGCCGCTGCTCCACCCAGCCCGGCGTCGCGGCGATCTCCTCCGTCAACGCGCGGCCCCCAGCGCCCAGGCCAGCACGCCCTTCTGCGCGTGCAGCCGGTTCTCGGCGCCGTCGAACACCACGGATTGCGGGCCGTCGATCACCTCGGCCATGACCTCCTCGCCGCGATGGGCCGGCAGGCAGTGCATGAAGATGGCGTCCGGCGCGGCTTGCGCCATCAGCGCCGGGGTGACGCAATACGGTGCCAGCAGGTTGTGCCGGCTCTCGTTGGGGTCGTCCGCCATGCTGACCCAGGCGTCCGTGACCACGCAGCGGGCGCCGCGCACGGCTTCCGCCGGGTCGTCGAACACCTCGATGCGTGCCCCCGCGGCCCTGGCCCAGTCGATCAGCGCCTGCGGCGGGCGCAGGATCTCGGGCGTCGCCATGCGCAGCGTGAAGCCGAAGCGCACCGCCGCCTCGATCCAACTGCTCAGCACGTTGTTGCCGTCGCCGCTCCAGGCCACGACCTGCCCGGCGATCGGCCCGCGGTGCTCCTCGAACGTCATCACGTCGGCCATGAGCTGGCAGGGGTGGCTGCGGTTGGTCAGCCCGTTGATCACCGGCACCGTGGCAAAGGCCGCCATCTCGCGGAGCTTGGCGGCATCGTCGGTGCGCAGCATGATCGCGTCCACGTAGCGGGACAGCACGCGGGCGGTGTCGGCCACCGTCTCGCCGCGCCCGATCTGCATTTCCTTGGCGGACAGGTTGATCGCCTCGCCGCCCAGTTGCCGCATCGCCACCTCGAAGCTGACGCGCGTGCGGGTGCTGGGCTTCTCGAAGATCATCGCCAGCGTCTTGCCGGCGAACGGGCGCGACGACACCCGGCCGGCCTCCTTGAACCCCGATGCGATGTCGAGCATGTGGCGCAGCGTCGCCGTCTCGAAGTCGCGCAGGTCGAGGAAGTGGCGGGGCGGCGCCTCGCTTCCTCCCAGGCGGCGCCCGTCCGCGCTGTCGGCGGGACGCCGGAGCGCCCCGCTCACTTCGCCGCCGCCGAGACGGGGGTGGGCAGGCAGCGGCGCGCGCCGCGGCGGATCATCTCGACCCCAGCCTCGACATCCGCGTCGGTCAGCACCAACGGCGGCACCAGGCGCACCACGTTGTCCCCGGCCGCGACGGTCAGCAAGCCCTCCGCGGCAAAGGCGTTCTGCAACTCCGTGTTGGGCACGACGGCCTTCAGCCCGAGGATCAGCCCGGCGCCGCGTACTTCCGCCAGCACGGCCGGGTATTCCGCCACAACGGCTTCGAGCGTGGACCACAGCTTGCGGGCCTTGCGGTCCACTTCCGCGAGGAACCCCGGCGCCAGGATCACGTCCAGCACCGCGTTGGCGGCGGCGCAGGCCAGCGGATTGCCGCCGAACGTCGTGCCGTGCGTGCCGGGCACCAGGTGCTTGGCGACCGCCTCCGTCGCCAGGATCGCGCCCATGGGAAAGCCGCCGGCGATGCCCTTGGCAATGCTCATCACGTCCGGCGCGATGCCCGCCCATTCATGGGCGAACAGCTTGCCGGTGCGCCCCATGCCGCATTGCACCTCGTCCATGCCGAGGACCAGGCCGAACTCGTCGCACGCCGCGCGCAGGCCGCGCAGGAAGTCGAGCGACGCCGGGCGGATGCCGCCCTCGCCCTGCACCGGCTCCACCAGCACGCCCGCCGTCTCCGGCCCGATGGCGTCACGCAGCGCGTTCAGGTTGTTGAACGGCACGTGGTCGAAGCCGTCCACCTCCGGCCCGAACCCGGCCAGGTACTTCTTGTTGCCCGTGGCGGCCAGCATCGCGAGCGTCCGGCCATGGAACGCGCCGTCGAAGCAGATCACCCGGTAGCGCCCGCCCCGTCCGGTTTCGGACATGGCCTTGCGCATCATCTTGACCATCCCCTCGTTCGCCTCGGCGCCCGAGTTGCAAAAGAACACGCTGTCCGCGAACGATGCCTCCACGTAGCGCGCGGCCAGCCGCTCGGCCTGCGGCACGCGGTACAGGTTGCTGGTGTGCATCACCCGCCCGGCCTGCTCGGCGATGGCCTGCACCAGATGCGGGTGGCCATGGCCGAGGGAAGACGTGGCGATGCCGGAGCCGAAGTCCAGGAATCGTCGGCCGTCCACCGCATACAGCCAGGCGCCTTCGCCCCGCTCGAAAGCGAGGTCGGCACGGTTGTACGTCGGCATCAGGGCGGAGATCATGGGAACTTGGCACCTCGGTGCTTCTCCCCCGGGCGATGTCAGCGCCCTGCGACCCGTCGCGGGCGGTCCCGGGGAAGGAGAAAGGATGGGGCGGGCCTTTGCGCGAAGTCAAACCCTAATCGGCGGATTGCGTGCCGATGAACGAGGTTTGGCGCGGCAATCGGCGGATTCTCGGCCGCACCTGCCCAACCGGGACGCGGCCGGCCCGGGTTCCGGCGCCGCGCGTCCCGTGGCATCGTGGGGGAATGGCGGACTCCCCCACAAAGACCGCGAAGCCGGCCGGCCGCGCCCGGCGCACCCCCGGCCCCGTCGGCGCGGCGCCCAGCCGGTCCCGCCTGCACGACGCCGCGCTGGCGTACCTGGCGCGCTTCGCCGCGACCG
>CAXUIQ010000558.1:0-2925 GCA_964250815.1 uncultured Acetobacteraceae bacterium | reverse complement strand
CGCCGGGCTGCCGCTGCACATCGACGACACCCCGGCCATCACGCTGTCCGCGCTGCGCACCCGCTGCCGCCGGCTGAAGCGCACCAAGGGGCTGAGCCTGGTCGTCGTCGATTACCTGCAACTCATGCGGCCGAGCGTCGGCACCAAGCCGGAAAGCCGGGTTCTGGAGATCAGCCAGATCACCCAAGGCCTCAAGGCCATCGCCAAGGAGCTTGAGGTGCCGGTGCTGGCGCTGTCGCAGCTATCCCGCGCGGTGGAAAGCCGGGAGGACAAGCGCCCGCAGCTTGCTGACCTGCGGGAAAGCGGCACCATCGAGCAGGATGCTGACATGGTGCTGTTCATCTATCGCGACGAGTACTACTTGCAGCAGCGCGCGCCCAAGCAGATGGCATTTGACAGCGAGGACAAGTTCCAGTCCGCTTTGGACAAGTGGCAGCGCGACATGGAACAGGTGCACAACAAGGCCGAAATCCTGATCGAGAAGCAGCGGCACGGCCCGACCGGCAAGATCGACGTGCTGTTCGAGGGCGAGTACACCCGTTTCGCCGACCTTGACGTGGTCCACGCGGGCGACGATTGACTTTGAAGCGCAGCGCCGGGGAGTCCAGCGCCGGTGCCGTGCTGGACATCGACCTCGACGCCATTGCCGACAACTGGAACACGCTGCGCCGGGTGCATCCGTCCGGCTCGGTCGCGGCGGTGCTCAAGGCCGACGCCTACGGCTTGGGCGCGGCGGCAGTGGCGCGTCGCTTGTTCGCCGCCGGGTGCCGTCACGTGTTCACGGCCCAACTGAGCGAGGCGCAGGCGATCCGCCCCCTGCTGCCCGGCGCCATGCTGGCTGTGCTGAATGGCCTGTGGCCCGGCGATGCGCCCGCCTACGCCGAGGCCGGCATCGCGCCGGTGCTGGGATCGCTGGCCGAGATCGCGGATTGGGCCGCCCACGCGCGGAAGCTTGGCCGCCCCCTGCCGGCGCTGCTGCACATCGACACCGGGATGAACCGCCTGGGCCTGCCGCCCGAAGAGGTGGACGCGCTGGCGGCGGAGCCGGGCCGGCTGGACGGGGTGGAAATCCGGTTCATCATGACGCATCTCGTGTCCGCCGAGATGCCCGGCGATCCCATCAGTGCGGAGCAGCGGGACCGCTTCGCCCAGGCCTGCGCCCGGTTGCCCCCGGCGCCGCGCAGCATCGCCAACTCGTCTGGCTGCTTCCTGGGCCCGGGGTTCGGCTCCGACCTGGCGCGGCCCGGCGCCGCGCTGTTCGGCGTGAACCCCACGCCCGGGCGGCCCAACCCGATGCGGGCAGCGGTGCGGCTGCGGGCGCGCATCCTGCAGGTGCGGGAGGTGCCGCGGGGTGGGCGGGTCGGCTACAATGGCGTCTGGACGGCGCGGCGGCCCAGCCGGATCGCCACGGTGTCGGTCGGCTACGCCGACGGCTATCCACGCGCCCTCACCAACCAGGCAGCCGCGGTTTTTGACGAACAGGCGGTCCCGCTGGTAGGCCGTGTCTCCATGGACCTTTCGACATTCGACATCACCGACGCCCCTGGCGCCGCGGCGGGCAGTTGGCTCGACCTGATCGGACCGCGCATGCCGGTGGACGAGGTGGCGCGGCGGGCCGGCACCAACGGCTACGAAATCCTGACGCAGCTCGGGGGCCGCTACCGCCGGGCCTATCTCGGGGCATGACCGGTCCCTTGGACGCGGTGGCGGCCGTCGGACGCGGCACGATCGGGGCCGTGCGCACGACGGGGGCAGTGGCGCTGTTCGGCGCTGCGGGCCTGTCCCATTTGCTGCGCCCGCCGTTCTACGGCCGGATGTTCCTGCTGGCTCTGGTCGAGTTCAGCTACTTCAGCCTGCCGGTCGTGGCGTTGACGGCGGTGTTCTCCGGCGCGGTCATCGCGCTGCAGTCATACACCGGCTTTTCCCGCTTCGGCGCCGAGAGCGCCATCGCCGGCATCGTCGTGCTGTCCGTGGTGCGGGAGCTGGGGCCGGTGCTGGCCGGGCTGATGGTGGCGGGGCGGGTGGGTGCGGCGATGGCAGCCGAACTCGGGACCATGCGGGTCACGGACCAGATCGACGCACTGGGCACGCTGTCCACCAACCCGATGAAGTATCTTGTTGCGCCGCGGCTGCTGGCGGGGGTGATCGCGGTGCCGCTGCTTGTGGTGGTGGCGGACGTGCTCGGCGTCGCGGGCGGCTTCCTGGTCAGCACGGCGAAGCTTGGGTTCAACCCGTCGGGCTATCTCACCAGCACGCTCACCATCCTCACGACGGCGGATGTGGTGGCGGGACTGGCCAAGGCGGCGACGTTCGGCTTCCTGATCGCGCTGATGGGCTGCTACCACGGCTACAACAGCCGGGGCGGCGCGCAGGGCGTGGGCGCCGCGACCACCAGCGCCGTGGTCGCCGCCAGCATCCTGATCCTGGCGTTCGACTACGTGCTGACCGAGCTGTTCTTTGCCCGATGAGCGATCCCAAAATCCGCATCCGCGGCCTGTGCAAGGCATTCGGCGACAAGGTGGTGCTGGACGGCATCGACCTTGATGTCGCGGCGGGCACGTCCATGGTGGTGATCGGCGGCTCCGGCAGCGGCAAGTCGGTGCTGCTGAAGTGCATCCTCGGCCTGATCGAGCCGGACGCAGGCAGCATCGAGATCGACGGCCGGGACCTGCTGCGCCTGCCGCGGCAGGAGCGGGAGCAGGTGAACGCCCGCATCGGGATGCTGTTCCAGGCCGGCGCCCTGTTCGATAGCCTGACAGTCTGGGAGAACGTCGCCTTCGGCCTGCTGGCGCAGCACAGGACGGGCCGCGCCGAGGCCCGGCAAAAGGCCGGCGCGATCCTGGCGCAGGTGGGCCTCGACCCCAGCGTCGGCGACCTGTCGCCGGCCGAGCTGTCGGGCGGGATGCAGAAGCGCGTGGGCCTGGC
>CAXUIQ010000557.1:0-2940 GCA_964250815.1 uncultured Acetobacteraceae bacterium | reverse complement strand
CGTCAGGGTGGGGGCCGGGGCGTCCATCATGGCAGCTTCCGCAGAACAATGGTGAGGCAGCCGTCCGCCAGGTCGCGGCGGGCCAGCTCGTAGGTGCCGGGCGGCAGCGCGATGCGGCGCTCGAACTGTCCGTGCGGCATTTCCATGCGGTGAATCCGCGTGGGGCCGGGCAGCGCCGGCAGCCGGCGCGTGCCGACGATGGCAAGCTCGTGGCGCGACACGACAAGATCGACGTCCGCGGCGCGCACGCCGGGCAGGGCGGCGACGAGGATCAGCTCGTCCGGCGTTTCCAGCAGGTCCACCGGCGGCTCCCACCCCAATGCTGCGGGGCGGAAGAACTCGCGGTGCAGGCGGTCGGCGCGCGCCACGAGGGCGAGGGCGTCGGCCCACATCAGGTTGGCAGCGGTCCGGGGCACGGCGGCCTCCTTGTCTCGTGCGGCGAAAGGCGTCGCCGGGTGGATGCGGCCTGCCAACGCCTGGCAGATGATGGGGTTGGGGACAGACAGGCGGGATGACTACGGGGGCCGCAGCCGCCCAGCTTGTTTGCTCGCACGGCGCGCGGCGGACACGCCCAGTCAGATGATGCTGTGCCGAGGCCTGATCAACCCGTCGGCATCGGCTCGCGGTAGTCCGGCCGCAGCCAGTCCGACACGTCGAGGCCGCAGAGCGCGGCCGTGCGCCGGATATCCTCGGCAAACACTTGGTCGAGCATCTCCCGTGGCTCGGCCGGGATGGGGCCGAGATCGGGCGAGTCGATCGGAACGACGTAGCGGCGCTGTGCTGCCAGGCGGCGCTCGATTCCGATGAAGTCCTGCACCTCGCCCAGAACCTGGCCCGGGTCCAGCCAAAGCCGGTCCGTCCTGAAGAACAGGATCTGGCGGCGGGGAAACAGCATCAGGAGCCGCTCGACCTGCTGGGCATACAGGCCGCGTTCGACATAGGAAAACACGCGGTGCACGCCGCCCGGCGCATCCCGGACGCGCCGGCGGCCTTCCGGCCCGACCGCTTGCGGGAACGGCAGGGTGTCCCAGCCCCGCTTGGTTTCCATTCGCCAATGCGAGAAGGCCCGGAACACCGGATGGCGCAGGCCAACGATCAGCCTTGCCCGCGGGTTGTAGCGGCGCAGGCGTTCGGGGGCGTCCGGCCAATAAAGCGTGATCGGGGTCGCCTCGCCCCGCACGGCGCCCACAACCTTCCAATCGAACGCCGCATGCAGCCGGCTATGGTCCGGCGCCGACCAGTCGATAGCGTCGTCGTCGAAATGGTGGACCTCTTTGACGCTCGCCATCTGAATGGACGGATGCTCCCGCAGAAAGCTGTCAAGAGCCGTCGTGCCGCCTTTCTGCACGCCGGCGATGAAGAACTGGACCCGCCCCGCTTCGTCCGGCATCGCGTGCGGTGTTTGGGAACCGCGGGCTGCAGGCTGGCAGCCGCCCCGCATTGAGCGCAGCCCGTTCAAACGGCCTGCCCCCGCAACCCGTCCAGCCGCACCGGCGCTGCGTGGGGCCGGGTCGTCAGCATGGCGTCGATCAGCGCCAGCGCCTCCGCCCGGCCGCTGTTGGCCGCCTGCTCGAACGGGGTCCAGGTCTGCACGAAGTCCAGCGCCGCGAACACCTGCCGGTAGCGGCGCAGCTCGCCCGGCGTGAGCGGGATGCCGCGCACGAACGCCTTGTGCGCGGAGATGGTCAGCGCCCGGCGCGCATCAGCCGGGTCCAGCTCGAACTTCAGCGCGTCGCCGCAGAACAGGATGCGACGGTCGCGGTCGTGCAGCACCGTGTGCCCGGCGAAATGCCCGGCCGTCAGGTGCAGCGAAAGGCCCGGCAGCGGCTCCAGGGTGTCGTCGAACGGCCAGCTCACCTGCAAGGCGCCGGACCATTCGAGGTCGCCAGGGTGCAGCGCAAGCTCCGGGTCGAAGCGGTCCTGCAACTGCCACAGCGCGCCGTAGGCATGGGGGTGGGAGGCGGCCAGCACCTGCATGCCCCCGAGGTCCGCGATGTGGGCGAGCGCCGCCTCGCTGAACACCGGGCAGCCCTCGAAGCCCATGTTGCCGTCCACCGTCTGGATCAGGTAGGCGCTGGGGCCGATGCCGCTCACCGGCTCGTTCCAGAAGCGCCACACGCCGGGCTCAAGCTCGGCCCAGTGGCAGGGGAAGCGGGCCTGCGCCTCTTCGCGGGTCCAGAACCGCCAGCCGTCCTGGGGCACGACGTGGCGGGCGTCCAGGCACATGGGGCAGGAGGGCGGGGCGGCGAAGTGCCGCTGCCAGTAGCCGCAGTTGTCGCAAACGAAGGTCGGCAGGCGCAGCGCGCCGGCGAAGGGGAGGTAGCCGGGATTCATGGCGCGGTTGTCTCCCGGGCCGGGCCGGGATGCAAGGGTGGCGGCTCGGCGCGTGTCACGGGCGGGCGCCGACGCGCGGCGAGCTGGTTCAGCAGCTCCACCGCCACGGAAAACCCGATCGCGGCGTAGATGTAGCCCTTTGGCACGTGCGCGCCGGAGCCGTCCGCGATCAACGTCATGCCGATCAGCAGCAGGAAGCTGAGGGCCAGCATCTTCACCGTGGGATGGCGGTTGACGAAGCCCGACACCGTCCCGGACGCGAGCAGCATGACCCCCATCGCAATCACCACCGCCGCCACCATGATCGAAAGCTGGTTGGCCATGCCGACCGCCGTGATGACGCTGTCGAGCGAGAACACGATGTCCAGCAGGCCGATCTGCACCACCGTGCCGGCGAAGCTCGCGACCGCCGAGGGAGCGGAGCCGTGCTCGCCTTCCCCTTCGATGCGCGCGTGGATTTCCCGGGTTCCCTTGTAGATCAGGAACAGCCCGCCGCCGATCAGCACCAGGTCGCGCCAGGACACGTCATGCCCGGCGACCGCGAACACCGGCACGGTAAGGTGCGTGATCCAGGAAATCGTCGCAAGGAGGGCGAGGCGCGTCGCC
>CAXUIQ010000556.1:0-2961 GCA_964250815.1 uncultured Acetobacteraceae bacterium | reverse complement strand
GTCCCAGCGCGGGCGGGCGCCGTTTGGGATGGCCGGTTCCGGCTGCGGGCAGCACCGCCGCGTGTCGCCACGTTGGGGCCGCTCGGCGACGACGCCGCGCGGCTGCGGCGGTGGTCGGCCCTCCCGGCAGCGCTGCTGCGCACCGTGCCGGCCATCCGATGCAGCGGCGGATTGTTCGCCGTGCCGAGTTTGTCCTATCCTGACCAGGACACCTGCCGCACTGTGCCAATCGCCTTCTGCCCGGGGCGCCCGGCCGCGCCTGCGCCATTCGCACCGGTCTGAATGGGTGGGGATGTGCAGGCGGCACGGGCGCACTATGTTGAGGTTCTGATAAGCGGCGCCGGCCTATGTTGGGCCGGGAACGAGGATACCGGGACCGCTCCGAGTGCGCCCAGGCCCGGGTGAGATGACTGGATCGCCAGGATCATATGATGAGCAATTTCGGCCGCAATCTAGCGCTCTGGGTCATAATCGCCCTGCTGCTCGTGGTGCTGTTCAACCTCTTCCAGCCTGGGAACACGCAACGCACCGCGACCCAGGTTGCGTATTCCGATTTCATTGGCGACGTCAATGGGGGCCGGGTGCGCGACGTGCTGATCCAGGGCCGCACGGTCTCGGGCCAGTTGGCGGATGGGCGCACCTTCCAGACCTACACGCCTGAGGACCCGGCGCTGGTCAGCCGCCTGACCGACAAAGGTGTGCGGGTGATCGCCAAGCCCGAGGAAAGCGACAACCCGCTGCTGCACTACCTGCTGAGCTGGTTCCCCATGCTGCTGCTGATCGGCGTATGGGTGTTCTTCATGCGGCAGATGCAGTCGGGCGGCGGCCGGGCCATGGGCTTCGGCAAGTCCCGTGCCCGCCTGCTGACGGAGAAGCAGGGGCGCGTGACGTTCGATGACGTGGCCGGCATCGACGAGGCGAAGTCCGAGCTGCAGGAGATCGTCGAGTTCCTGAAGGACCCGCAGAAGTTCCAGCGCCTAGGCGGCAAGATCCCCAAGGGCGTGCTGCTGGTCGGCCCGCCGGGCACCGGCAAGACGCTGCTCGCCCGCGCCATCGCCGGCGAAGCCAATGTGCCGTTCTTCACCATCTCCGGGTCCGACTTCGTCGAGATGTTCGTGGGCGTCGGCGCCAGCCGCGTGCGCGACATGTTCGAGCAAGGCAAGAAGAACGCTCCCTGCATCATCTTCATCGACGAGATCGACGCCGTGGGCCGGCACCGCGGCGCGGGCTTGGGCGGCGGCAACGACGAGCGCGAGCAGACGCTGAACCAGATGCTGGTCGAGATGGACGGCTTCGAGAGCAACGAGGGCGTCATCCTGATTGCCGCGACCAACCGCCCGGACGTGCTGGACCCCGCGCTGCTGCGCCCCGGTCGGTTCGACCGCCAGGTGGTCGTGCCAAACCCGGACGTGAACGGCCGCGAGAAGATCCTCCGCGTGCACATGCGGAAGGTGCCGCTGGCCAGCGACGTGGACCCGAAGGTGATTGCCCGTGGCACGCCGGGCTTCTCCGGCGCGGACCTCGCCAACCTGGTCAATGAGGCGGCGCTGCTTGCGGCCCGGCTCGGCAAGCGTGTGGTGGCGATGTCTGAGTTTGAGAACGCCAAAGACAAGGTCATGATGGGTGCCGAGCGGAAGTCGCTCGTCATGAGTGAAGACGAGAAGCGCATGACCGCCTACCACGAGGCCGGCCACGCCTTGTGCGCCATCAACGATCCCGAATGCGACCCGGTGCACAAGGCGACCATCATTCCGCGCGGCCGGGCGCTGGGCTTGGTGATGAGCCTGCCGGAAGGCGACCGCTTGTCCGAGAGCAAGGCGCGGCTGCTGGCCCGCATGAAGATGGCGATGGGTGGGCGTGTCGCTGAGGAGTTGGTTTTCGGGCCGGACAAGGTGTCGAACGGCGCCGCCGGCGACATCAAGCAGGCCACCAACATCGCCCGCGTGATGGTCACCGAATGGGGCATGAGCGACAAGCTCGGCATGATTGCCTATGGCGACAACAGCCAGGAGGTGTTCCTGGGCCATTCGGTCACGCAGAACAAGAACGTGTCCGAGGTGACAGCTCGGGAGATCGATGCGGAGATCAAGACGATCATCGATACTGCCTATGGTGGCGCAAAGAGGCTGCTAACTGATCGCTTGGAGGAGTTACATCGCCTGGCGCGCGGCCTTCTGGAGTACGAGACGCTTTCGGGCGAGGACATCCGCACTGTGCTGCGCGGCGATCCCGTGATTCGCAAGGTGGTCGATGAGCCTGCCGTGGAGAACCGTCGCGCTTCGGTGCCATCAGCCGGGCGTCCGGCAGCGCCGCCGCCTACCGGGGGGCTTGGCCCGGCGCGGCAGCGGGGCTTAGCGGGCCTAGGGGGGAACAGGGCCGGCATCATCCGATGCCGGCCGTTTTCATGACCGCCGTGCCTGAATTCGCTTCTATCACCCAAGGTGTTGCGGGCCGTGACGGAGCCAGGCCGGGCCAATGGGCAGGGCTGCCTTCAGGTCCGATCGTCATGGGCATCCTCAATGTCACCCCGGACAGCTTCAGCGATGGCGGCGACACCGCGGGTGCGGCCCAGGCCATCGAGGCCGGGCAACGCATGATCGAGGAGGGGGCCGGCATCCTCGACATCGGCGGCGAATCGACCCGGCCAGGGGCAGCGCCCGTCCAGCCCGAGGAGGAGCAGCAGCGCGTGCTGCCGGTCATCGCGGCCCTTGCCAGCCGTGGCGTGCCGCTTTCGATCGATACCCGCAACGCCGCCACCATGGCCGCGGCGCTGGATGCCGGCGCATCCATCGTGAACGATGTTTCGGCTTTGTCCCACGACCCGGCGGCAGCGCCGTTGGCGGCGCGCCGCGGCTGCCCCGTGGTGCTGATGCACATGCGGGGCACGCCGGCCACGATGATGGCGCACGCGACGTATGGCGATGTCGCAGCCGAAGTGCTGGCCGAACTCGCCGCCCGGAT
>CAXUIQ010000555.1:0-2971 GCA_964250815.1 uncultured Acetobacteraceae bacterium | reverse complement strand
CGCGGCTCCCATGCCGACGGCTTCGCCTGCGCCTGCGCCTCGGAGCAGCGCCGACGACCTGCGCGCCCTGAAGCAGCCCGGGGCGTATGCGCAACCGGCGCCGTCCCCGCCCGCGCCCGTTGCGACGGTGGCGCCGTCCATGCCGTCCCCGCCGGCCGGGAACCCGTCCGCCGCGTGGCAGCCGGACGCCAAGCCCATCCCCGCCGCGGGGCCGAAACCCGACCCGGCCAGCGTGGCCCGCGCGCCCGGCCCGGACCCCATGGACGCGCCGGCGCCGCAGGCCCTGGTCAACGTGATCGCCGCGCTTGCCGACGACATCGACCAGGAGCGCAGGAGCGAGGCGGACATGCGCCAGCAGATTGCGAGCCTGCTGCGCGACACCGACCAGCGCCTGTCGGACTTCGACCGCCGCCTGAGCGCGGTGGAAGCCGCACCCGCCCGGCGCGTCGCGGCGCGGTCGGCGGGTGCCGGGTCCGTGTCCGAGCCGCCGCCGGGCGGGCAGCGCTACGAGGGCCGCGCCGCCTCGCCCGGCATCGCCCTGCTGGGCACGCTGGACGGCACCCCGGCGGTGGTGGACGTCAAGGTGGGCGACCAGTTGCCGGGCTACGGCCGGGTCAACGCCATCGCGCAGAAGGGCCAGGCCTGGGCCGTGCTGTGCGAGCACGGCACCATCCAGTAGCGCCGGGGGGCACGCCTCCATGCTCTACCTGCTGAACTTCGCCATCGACGTCGCCAACGTCATCAACGCGATCCTCCCCGGCAGCTGCTACCTGATGGGCGGCGCCATGCTGGTCGGCAGCGTCGTCGCCCTGTGGCGCATGGGCGACAGCCCGCGCTTCTCCAGGGGCCAGCACGCGGCGGCCATCGGGCTGTTCCTGCTGTCGGTGCTGCTGCTCAACTTCGACAAGCTGCTGACCGCCGCCAACCGCTCGATGGGCAGCGCGCACACCGCCTCCATCGGCGGCGGGCTGCTCGCCTACCAGACCGCGGCGCCCAACGTCATGGGCGCGGGACCGGCGGAGACCGTGGTCAACCTGGTGGGGCTGTTCGCGTTCTTCTTCGCCTCCATCGGCGCGCTGTTCGCGCTGAACGGGCTGCTGCGGCTGCGGCACGCCCGCCGGGACGGCTACCGGTTCGGCCCGGCCTTTGTGCAGATGGCCGCGGGCGTGGTGCTGATGAACCTCGACGTGCTCGCGCCCGGCCTCCTGAACTACGGCGGATAGCGGAACGTCGGCCGATGCACTCGCGCCCGACCCGGCGATGCTTGCTGCGAGGGGACCGCCCTCGGCATCGCAAGGAGCATACCGTGAGCAAGCCAACCCAACCGTTCTCGTCCGCCGCCGCGCCGTCGCGGGTGCGGCAATCCACCCTCGCCGTCGCCACGGCCCTTGGCGGCGTGGCGCTCGCCGGCCGGCACGCCCTCGCCCAAGCCGGCGGCACGCTGGGAAGCCGAGCCGCCGCCATCGGCCAGGACATGCTGAACTTTGGCTCCCCGATTACCATGGTGCTGTATTTGATCGCCGCGGTCTGCGCCGCCACCGGCATCGTCGCGGTGCATCAGATGGGCCGGCGCAACGCGCAGGTGAACCCGGCGGTGCCGATCTGCGCCTTCCTGGCCGCCTTCATCGCTGCCGGCGCAGGCACCTGGGTGGTGATCGGCTCCAACACCGTCACCGGGTCGGCCCCGAGCATCACCGGCGCCTCCGCCACGCCGATCCAGTTCCAGTGACAACCTGTGTGCGGATGGCGGTTGCCGCAGTCGCGTCCGCCCCAGCATTGCCCCCGGCATCGCAACGGAGCATCCCATGACCAAACCATCCAAGCCGTTGGCGCGCCCCGTGCTGCCCCGGCCGCTGCCCCAGCCGCCGCCACGGCTTGTGCCGGCCGTCGCCGCGGCAACCGCCACCTTCGTCGTCGCCACGCATGACCTTTCCCGAGGGGCAGGCAGCGCCTCGGACACCAGCCTGAGTTGGAGCAGGGTGGCGACCAACAGCGCGATCTTCCTGATCGTTGCTTTCACCGTGGTCGCCGTCTCGATCAGCGTGCGGCAGCACGTCAGGCGCGAGCGGGCCAACCCGATGATCACGACCTACATAGTCCTGGCCGCCTTCGTTCTCCTCGGCTACGGCGCATGGGAGGCGTTCTCCACTCCCGCGTTGGTTGCGCCAGCGTCCAGCCTCCCTGGTGCAGCCGGCAAGCTGCTTCAGTCCCGTTGACCGCCGCCCCATGCTGCGACGCTTCCCCTTGGGCCTGACAACGCTTGCGCGGGGTTGGCGCCAGGGGCGCCGCAAGCCCGCCGATCCGGCTCCGACGGCGGGCGGCACGGCGCCACACCGCTTCCCGCTCGCCCTTTCGGCGGACCCGTCGCGCTGGCGGCAGGACCCGCCGCAGGTGGAGGCGGGCATCGCCGCCCAGGTGTTCGAGCGGGACGGGCACGCCTGCCGGTTCTGCGGCTTCCCCGCCGCGGGCCGGCAGGAGGTCGTCCGCCTCGACGACGGTTCCGGCTCCCCGGCGCTGGCCGACCTGCTCACCGCCTGCCCGCTTTGCCACGACTGCCGCCACCTCGGCCGCGACGGCGCGGAGCAGGCGTATGCGGTGATCTGGCTGCCCGAAGCCTCGCAGGCGGTGCTGAACCACCTGGTGCGCGCGGTGCACCTGGTGCTGCACCACCACGGCGAGCCGCCGCACATGGCCGAGCGGCCGGCGAGCGACACGCCGGCGCTGCGCAGCGCCTTCAACAGCTACCGGGCGCTGGCCGGGCGCATGGCGCAGGCCCGGTCCCGGATCGGCACCACGTCGCCGCGCGAGCTGGGCGAGGCGCTGATCGGCCTGCCGCCGGCGGCGCGCGCCAGGGAGGCCGAGCTGACCGGCGGCCTGCGCCTGCTGGGGCGCGGGCGGCTGTTCCGCGACGGCGAGGCCGTCTACCCGGACCTGCTCGCCGCCTGGACGCGGAAGGGCGGCCCCTGCCACG
>CAXUIQ010000554.1:0-2971 GCA_964250815.1 uncultured Acetobacteraceae bacterium | reverse complement strand
CCGCCCCCAGCCCGCCGCCCCCCAGCCCCCCCCCCGCCCCCCCACCCCGCCGGCCGCGCCCGGCCACGACGCCGGGCTGCCCGGGCCAGTAGGCGCCCGGCGGGTCCCAGGGCCGGTCCAGCCGCTCGTCGCGGTTGGCGGCGACCAGGACCGGCCAGGCATGGCCGGGGCGCAGGAGCAGGACGACAGTACACACGGCGGCGCATATGCCACCGTGCGCGGCCTCCTACCAGCCGCGATGGTCGCGGGGGGGATGGAGAGGACGGGGACCCCCCCCCACCCGCTGAAGGCCCCCCCCAGCCGCGATGGTCGCGCTCGCGCTCCTCGTAGCGCTCGCGACGCCACTCGTGATGCCGGCGCCAGCGTTCCATCTCCTCGCGCCGCCGCCATTCGCGGAAGCGCCAGTCCTCGTCGTATTGCGCCGGATACCAATGCGCCGGCTCCGCAGCCGGCACGGCAGAGGCGAACGGGACCGGGCTGGCGAGCGGCGCGGCCCGCGCGCCCGAGACCGCCGCCGTGACGCCGACCAAAACAGTCAAACCCATCAGCAACTTGCGCATGTTCATGGACCTCCTCCGATCCATGGCCAAGCTGGGCGGTCGCCGTGGCGGAATCAGGCCGCAGCCGTGGCAGGATCATGGCCGCCGAACACGCGCTCGAACACGTGATCGACGTGGCGCAGGTGCAGGCCGGCGGCCATGGCGCGGTCCAGTTCCGTGGGCGGCACGCGGGCGGCGACCTCCGGATCGGCGTCCAGGTGGGCGCGGAAGCTCCTGGCGCCGGGCTTGCCAAGCTCGGTCCAGGCCGCCATCGCGCTGCGCTGCACGATGCGGTAGGCGTCCTCCCGCAGGATGCCCGCCCGGGTCAGCGCCAGCAAAACCTCGCCGCTGTGCACCACCCCGCCCAGGCTTTCGAGGTTGGCCAGCATCCGCTCGGGATGGACCGCGAGCTTGTCGATCATCCCGGCCAGCCGTGCCAGCGCAAAGTCGAGCGTCACCGTCGCGTCCGGCCCGATGACGCGCTCCACGCTGGAATGGCTGATGTCGCGCTCGTGCCACAGCGCCACGTTTTCCAGCGCCGGGGTGACGGCCGCGCGGACGATGCGGGCGAGGCCGGTCAGGTTCTCCGACAGCACCGGGTTGCGCTTGTGCGGCATGGCGCTGCTGCCCTTCTGGCCGGGGTGGAAGAACTCCTCGGCTTCCCGCACCTCGCTCCGCTGCAAGTGCCGCACCTCGGTTGCCAGCCGCTCGATGCCCGACGCGACCACGCCCAGCGTGCAGAAGAACGCGGCGTGGCGGTCGCGCGGGATCACCTGGGTCGAGACCGTCTCGGGCTGCAGGCCGAGCCGCCGCGCCACGTGCGCCTCCACCGCCGGATCGACATGGGCGTAGGTGCCGACGGCGCCGCTGATCGCGCAGACCGCGACCTCCGCCCGCGCCTGCACCAGCCGGGCGCGGTTGCGGGCGAACTCGGCGTAGTGCCCGGCGAGCTTCAGGCCGAAGCTGGTCGGCTCCGCATGGATGCCGTGGCTTCGCCCGATGGTCAGGGTATGGCGGTGCTCGATGGCCCGGCGCTTCAGCGCGGCCAGCAAGGCATCGAGGTCGGCCAGCAGCAGGTCGGCCGCTTGCGTGAGCTGCAAGGAGAAGCAGGTGTCGAGCACGTCGCTGCTGGTGAGGCCCTGGTGGACGAACCGGCTGTCCTCGCCGATGCCCTCCGCCAGCCACGTGAGGAAGGCGATCACGTCGTGCCGGGTCTCCGCCTCGATGGCGTCGATGCGGGCGAGGTCGGTCGGGCCGATGGCGGCCAGCTTCGCGCCGCCCCGGGCGCGGATGGTGCGGGCGGCCTCCGCCGGGATGCTGCCCAGCGCTGCCATCGCCTCGGCGGCCAGCGCCTCGATCTCGAACCAGATCCGGAACCGGTTCTCCGGCGCCCAGATCGCGGCCATGGCAGGGCGGGAATAGCGGGGAACCATGGGCGGCCTCTCGGGCGTTGCGGCCCGGTGTCAGTATGCCCGCGCGCCCGCCATGGCAACACCGGGGCTTGCGCCGATGGAGGAGCCTGCGCTTGACCTTTGCCGAGACCATCTGGCCGCAGCTCGCCGCACTCGGCCAGGTGCTGCTCATCGACCTGGTGCTGGCCGGCGACAACGCGGTGGTGGTCGGCATGGCGGTCGCCGGCCTGCCGGATGCCCAGAAGTCCCGCGCCATCCTGGTCGGCATCGCCGCGGCGACGGCGCTGCGGATCAGCTTTGCGACACTGGCCTTGCGGCTCCTGGCCATCGTCGGGCTGCTGTTCGCCGGGGGGCTGCTGCTGCTTTGGGTGTCCTGGCGCATGTACCGCGAGCTGCGCGGCTCCCGCCACAAGCCCGGCCTGGCGGGCGCCCCGGTGAAAACCTTGCGGCAGGCGCTGGTCCAGATCGTCCTGGCCGATGCCTCCATGAGCCTCGACAACGTGCTGGCCGTCGCCGGGGCGTCGCGCGAGCATCCATGGGTGCTGGCGTTCGGGCTGACCATCTCGGTCCTGCTCATGGGCGTCGCGGCGCGGCTGATCGCCGACCTGCTGGAGCGCTACCGCTGGATTGCCTGGATCGGCTTGCTGGTGGTGGTCTATGTGGCCTTGAGGCTGATGTGGGACGGCGCGCACGAGATTTCGGCGCACATGCCCGCCTAATCCCGGGACAGGCGCATGGCCGCGGCTTGGACGGTCTTGAGCGCTGCCGCGCCCGCGTCGCCCAACCCCTCGATGGCCCGCAGGTCCGCGAGCGGCGCGGACACCGCCCCGGCGAAACCGCCGAAGCGCGCCAGCAGCGCGCGGGCGATGGGCTTGGTGTCGCGCCGGGGCAGGGCGAGGAACAGCACCATCTCAAGCAACTCGTGGTCCGCCAGGCCGGCCGGCCCCGCGGCCCGCAGGCGGGCGCGCCACCCGGCGCGGGGGGCTTCGGCGCCGGCCGGCGCCGGGGGCGGGGGGGGGG
>CAXUIQ010000553.1:0-2978 GCA_964250815.1 uncultured Acetobacteraceae bacterium | reverse complement strand
TCAGAGTGCACCCGCTCCAACTCATTGTGGGCGAGCAACTTAGCCATCCTGACTGGTTCCGGTCAGGATGGCGTTGCTCTCTCATGTCCGTCTTCAAGAGCGCGGGTCGCGGTGATCTGTTCGCCGATTGATGCCGGCGTTGTGTGGTGTTTGCTGCCGCCCAGGGCAGGAGGCGGGGCTCGCTTTAGCGACGGTTGATCCATCTCTGATACGCGGGTTGGTTACCGCATGACCTGGTTCGTCGCGGAGCTGCCCCGGTCTAGTGGCGAGCGTCGGATCGTGTCCGGCTCATAGAGCAGGCGGGGGTTCTCCACCCTGGCCCCGCCCCCAGCCTTGGGCGTCAGATGTGTCGCTGTTGCCGTCTGCCTCCTTTCTTGTCGGCCCTCTTGCTTGCTGGGCTGCTACGCGTGCGCCGGCTGCACGTGCCGGGCGATCGACCACGCAAAGCCCAGCAACTCGCGCGCAATCGCAGTGGCCACCACCTGCGTCGGCTTGCCTGCCGTGGTCAGGCGCCGATAGCGCGCGCACAGCCGCACCTGCGCCTTCCAGGCGATCTCGCGCACCGTCTTGTCCACCGCGTCGTTGCGATCGAGCAGCGCCCGGCCAACCCGTGCCGGCAGCCGGTAGGTCCAGGCCGCCTCCGTCATCGCCCGACGTGCAGCGGCGTTGCCGGTTTTGGTAATCCCACCCCTTCGGGTGGTCGCACCGCTCGAATGTTCCGACGGCACCAGGCCGAGATGGGCCATCAGCTGGCGCGGGTTGTCGAACCGGGTCAGGTCGCCGACCTCGGCCACCAGCGTCGCCGCCACGACCAGAGCTACCCCGCGCAGGGCCTGCAGGGCAGTGACCACCGGCGCCATCGACCAGTCCGGCAGCAATACGCGGATCTGCTCGCCCAGCGCATCGCGCCGCCGTTCGGCGTCGGTGACCACGGCGATGTAGTCTTGCAGCACGATCTGCTGCGCCGGGTGTTCGAACCGCAGCCCCGACAGCCACACCCGGTAGCTGCGCGTCCAAGCCTTCTTGCCGTCATACGCACGGCCATGCCGCAGCAGAAACCCGCTCAGCTGCTGGCGGCCGCGGCGCACCGCCTGCACCGCAACCATGCGCGCCCGCACCAGGTCGCGCATTGCCTCGTGCGCCGCGTCCGGCACCCAGATCGCCCGCAACTCGCCCGCACGATGCAGCTGGGCCAGGCTGACCGCGTCCCGCCGGTCGGTCTTGACCCGGTCGCCCGCCCGGCGCGGGATCAGCGAAGGTGCGACAACAGCGCACGCATGGCCCGCCTGGATCAATTGCCGGTGCACGCAGTAGCCGCAAGGCCCGGCCTCGTAGCAGAAGCTCAGCCGTTCGTGCTTGCGCCCGAGCTTGGCCAAAAGCTTGTCCAGCGCCGCCGGTGTATTCTCAATCGTGCCAAAAAACTCGGCAGCGTCACGCAAACCGCCCCGAGCAATTGCAACCGCAATCGTCGCCTTGTGTACGTCCAACCCGATAAATGTGGTAACCTAGCCCATGACCCGTCTCCGATATGCCTGAGGCTCGGCACCGGCCCATCCGGTGCAACCCTCGATATCGGCATACTTCAGCGAGGCGGGTCACCCGCCCCGCAAACGGACATGAGGTCTAGAATATGCATGAAGCTGCCCCGTTTCCGTGGAGTGTTGAGAGACTTGGTTTACGTGGGTTCTGCGGTAGCGGCCTCCTTGGCGGCTTCGTAGGCCATGGGTGATTGGTAGCCCAGGGCGGAGTGCAGCCGGACGGGGTTGTACCAGCCTTCGATGAAGCTGAAGCAGGCCATCTTTGCTTCGGCCTGGGAGTCAAAGCGGCGGCGCTCCAGCAGCTCGCATTCGAGGGTTGCGAAAAAACTTTCGCACATGGCGTTGTCATACGCGTCGCCAACTGACCCCATGGACGGCCGCACCCCGGCCTCGCGGCAGCGATTGCCGAACGCCAGGGACGTATATTGGCTACCCTGGTCGCTGTGATGGATGACATCGCCCGGCCGCCGCTGGCCAATTGCCATTTCCAGCGCATCCACCACCAACTCGGCACGAATATGATTGGCCATGGCCCAGCCAACAATCTTGCGGCTCCAGGCATCCAGCACGACCGCCAAATAGAGAAAGCCGCTCGCCGTCGGCACGAAAGTAATGTCGGCCACCCACAACCGGTTTGGCCCGGGCGCTGCAAACTTGCGCTCCACACGCAGCTGCTTGTTCTCGCGGCGAAGGCGGCCGAGCTCGTCCCGCTCGCCCGCCGCCAAGCCTTCCGCCCTCTCATACCCGCCGCCCACCATGCGCGTGGCCAAGGCAACCCAAGCGCGCATCGACTCCGCAGACGGCTCAAACTCCCGCGCTAAATCCGCGGGGTCTCGGCCAGACTGGACCAAATCAACCATCTGACGACGAAATTCAGGTGAGTAAGGCGGACGAGTGCGACGCATCTATGAAGCCTCCGGCAAAAGCTTGGATGGCTCCACCAAACCGGTCAACTTCAGCACGATACAAGTAGCACCCGCGCTCGAACGTCAAGTTCAGGCTCTGAAACAACTCCGCGCGCAGGCGAACGGCAATGCGGGTGCCTGGAAGTTGCCCGCAGGTGATGCTTATTATCGCTGGTGTCTAAAGGTCGGAACGACGACCGGCATGACGCCGGAGAGATGCATGAACTCGGTATCGACCAAGTGCGAACGCTCACCTCCAAGATGGACTTACTGCTGAAGAAGCAGGGTCTCGCCCAAGGTACGGTTGGGCAGCGCATGAGAACCCTCGGCAAGGATCCTCGCTTCCTCTTTGCCGAGGGACCCGGGACGCGCAGCCTTGCTGGATTGCCTAAATGGGCGGGTCATGGAAGTTCGGCGTCGGTTGCCTCGCGCATTCGCAACGACCAAGCGGACCGACCTCGTCATCAAGCGCGTACCAGTGGCCATTGAAGCCGGTGCGCCGCCCGGCTACGAGCAGGACGGCCCGGTCGATGGT
>CAXUIQ010000552.1:0-2988 GCA_964250815.1 uncultured Acetobacteraceae bacterium | reverse complement strand
GGTGCTGGTGGAAAGCCCGACCTATGTCGGCGCGCTGGCGGCGGCGCAGGCGGCGGGGCTGCGGGTCGTGCCCGTCCCCACCGATGGCGAGGGCGTCCGGCCCGATCTGCTCGCCGAGGCGTTCAGCCGCACCGGCGCCCGCCTGTTCTACTGCCAGCCGAGCTTTGCCAACCCGACCGGCGCGGTCTTGGCGGCAGACCGCCGGTCCGGCGTGCTCGCCGCGGCGGCCCGGGCGGGCGCGTTCCTGATCGAGGACGACTGGGCGCGGGACTTCACCCTGGACGGCGACCTGCCCCCGCCGCTCGCGCCGGAGGACCGGGACGGCCATGTGATCTACGTCCGGTCGCTGACCAAGTGCGCGGCGCCGGGCCTGCGCGTCGGCGCGGTCTGCGCCCGCGGCGCGGCGCTGGAACGGCTGCGCGCGGCCCGGCTGGTGGACGACTTCTTCGTGCCGGGCATCTTGCTGGAGACCGCGTTGCAGCTCGTGTCGGCGCCAAGCTGGCCGCGCCACCTGCGCGCCCTCTGCGCGGCGCGGCGCACCCGGCGGGAGGCCCTGGCCGCCGCCTTGCGCCGCCACCTGGGGCCGGGCTGCCTGCCGACCCTGCCCGCCGGCGGGCTGCACCTTTGGTGCGCGCTGCCGGACGGCGTGTCCGACATCGAGGTGGAGCAGCAGGCGGCGGCAGGCGGCATCCTGGTGAGCGCCGGGCGCCACTGGTTCCCAGCCGAGCCTGCCGGCCCGTTCCTGCGCCTCAGCTTCGCCGCGGCCCAGCCCGATTGGGTCGAGGATTGCGTTGCCCAACTTGCGGGCGTGATCCTGGCGGCGGTTCCTTGAGGCTTGGCGGCTAGCGACCGTCCGTGGCCGGGCGCGCATGGGTCGGCTCGGGCCGGGGAGATTTCCTGGATGCCAACCGCTACAACGACAGGCGCAGCAATGGGAGGACGGGCCATGACGGACACGACACGGCGGGGAGGCTGCAACTGCGGCGGCGTCACGATCGAGGTCCAGGGCGAACCGCTCCGCGCCGGGCTATGCCACTGCCTGACATGCCGCAAGGAGACGGGCGGGCCTTTCATGGCCTTCGGCGTTTGGGATGCAAGCCAGGTCACTGTCACCGGCGAGACCAGAAGCTGGACGGCAACAACCGACCACCGCCATTTCTGTCCGGCTTGCGGCTCTTCCCTGTTCGGCACCAACGACAAGAACAGCGAGGTCGAGGTCCGGCTGGGCATCTTCGACGAGGCGCCGTCCAGCCTCGTTCCGGGCTACGAGCTGTGGACGCCGCGGCGCGAGCATTGGCAGCAGCCCGTCGCCGGCGCTGCGCAGCACCCTGGCAACCGCCCTTGATCGCTGATTGATCGAGAGGCGGCAGGAAAGCTCAGGCCCCTTGCGGACGGGCACCCAACTGCCGCGCGATCACAGCCACCGGGCCGCCGCCATCGGGTCCCTGGTGTTCCGCGCCGCCCGAGACGAACAAGGCGGTGTCGCCGAACACGCCCGCCAGCACGCCGCCGACCAGCGCGCGGGCGTGCCGGGTCGCATTGATGTCGCTGTCGTCCAGCATGGTGTGGCGCCGGCCACGGATCAGGCCGGTCCGGGACGGCTCGGCCTTCGCCAGCACCGCGGAAACGCGGGCGCGGCCAGCCGCGCCAAGCTGCCCGGCGGCCTCGATGCCCACGGCGGCGCGGGCCGACGCCGCGGCGCCCACGTCCAGCGCGTCGGCCATGACCGCGTGCCCGATCAGGAGGTCGCCCTGCCATGCGGCGCTGTTCCCCAGCACCATGACCTGGTTCTCCATCAGCTCGATGCCGGCGGACGTGCTGGCGCGGGCGGACCAGAGCGAGAAGTCCCGGCAAACCACCCCATCGGAGGAAAGCGCGGCCGGGGACACCTCCCCCAGCGCCAGCGCGACGCCGAGTGCCGAGGCTCCCCGGGACAGGCCCATGGATTCGTAGGTGTCCTCGGTCGCCACGGCCCGGCCACGTGCTTCCGCCTCGGCGATGCGGGCGCGGGTCAGCAGCGGGCACTTGACCTGCACGTAGTGCACGTCCGCGGGGACGGCGATGGCGGCGTCGCGCATGGCCCGGCGGACGGCATCGGCGGTCGCCTCCACCTGGGCGAGGCGCCCGACCTCCTCCGGCAGGAACGGGCGCGTCATCGCGGTGCCGACGGCCAGCCTCGGCCCAGGTGCCGGGCCGCCCAGTGGCGCGTGCCGGGCTTCGAAAACCAGCCAGTGCGGCGCGAGGCCACCCTCCGTTCCGCCCGACATGACGAAGGCGACCGCGGCGGACACCTCCGCGCCCGACCGGCCCGAGACTTGGGCAATCGCGTCCTTCAAGGCCCGCGTCGCGAAGCCCCGGGTGAAATCGTTGACGCAGCCGTTGCCCTCGGTCTTGCCGAGCACGGCGACGATGCCGGCCGGGTCGATGGCGCCGGCCTCGATGGCGGCGAGCAGGGCGGACACGTCGTCGGGTGCGGCGGCAGGCAGGCGGTGCACGGCGGCTTGCATGGCGGCTCCTTGCCAGGGGAACGGCGCCTGCTGGACGGGCTGCCGATCTCCGGGGCATAGTCCATGGATGGGACCCATGCCAGGCGCCATGACCGACCCGCTGCTCGCCCCCGCCGAGGCGCTCGGCATCGCAATCGCGCCGGAGTGGGAGGAGGCGGTGCTGTTCCACCTGCGCCTGCTGCTCCGCCTCGGCGCGGAGGTGGCAGAGGGCCTTCCCGACGCGCTCGACCCCTTGCCGCTCGACCGACCGCCGGAGCCGGCACAAGTGCCGCCGTGACCGCCGCCGCCATCGCGGGCGCCGTCCGGGAAGGACGTGCCGACGCCGCCGCGGTCGTTGAACGCGCCCTTGCCCGCATCGCCGAGCGGAACGCGGCACTCGGCGCCTTCACCGCCGTGCTGGCGGAGCGGGCGCGGGCGCGGGCGGCGGGGGTGGGCCGGGGCGGGCGGCCCCTGCCGCTCGCGGGCGTGCCGGTCGCGGTCG
>CAXUIQ010000551.1:0-2988 GCA_964250815.1 uncultured Acetobacteraceae bacterium | reverse complement strand
CATGCGCCCGACATCGCCCGGCGCATCGACGGCATCCCGCCCGAGACCATTCCGCACGCCTATTTCTGCAAGGGCAGCTACTATTCCCTGGCGGGCCGCGCCCCGTTCCGGCGCTTGATCTACCCGGTGCCGGAGGCGGCGGGCCTCGGCGTCCACCTGACGCTGGACCTGGGCGGCCAGGCGCGGTTCGGGCCGGACACGCAGTGGGTCGAGCATGAGGAGTACGACGTCGATATCCGCCGGGCGGACGGGTTCTACGCGGCCATCCGCCGCTACTGGCCCGGCTTGCCGGACGGCGCGCTGGCGCCGGGCTATGCGGGGATACGGCCCAAGATCAGCGGGCCCGGCGAGCCGGCCGCCGACTTCGTGCTGTCCGGCCCGGCGCAGCACGGGCTGGGCGGCCTCGTGAACCTGTTCGGGATCGAAAGCCCCGGCCTCACCTCCGCCCTCGCCATCGCCGAGCATGTCGAGGGTGTGGTCAACCGGCGCAACACGCCGTAACGTCCTTCGACGAGGGGTGCGGGAGGGATGCCATGCGAAAACTGCTTGCCGGCCTGCTGGCCGTGACGGCGTGGGCCTCGCCGGCATGGGCCGACCTCGCGCTCTCGTCCAACGACGCGCACACCATCCTGGACAACGGCGCCCAGGTCGCGCCGCCCGAAGCGGCGCCCGACACGCTGAGCGTCATCGACCTGGCCACCTCCCCGCCCAGCATCCGCGCCACCATCGACGTGCCCGGCAGCGTCGTCGGCCCGCCCATGGCGGTCGCGGTCGCCAAGGACGAGAGCTTCGCCATCGTGACCTCGGCCACCAAGGCCGACCCCGCCGGCCCGGCCGGCATCAGCCCGGACAACCGGGTCTCGGTCATCGACCTGACAACGACGCCGCCGCAGGTCGTGCAAAGCTTGCAGGCGGAGGCGGGCGCCACCACGGTCCGCATCGCGCCGGGCGGCCGCCTCGCGCTGGTGGCCAACCGCGCCGCCGGCACCGTGTCGGTGTTCTCCATCGAGGGCCGCCGCCTGACCCCCGCCGGCACGGTGCCCATCGGGCCGAAGTCGATGCCGAGCGGGATCGCCTTCACCGGCGACGGCCGGGCGGCGCTGGTCACGCGCTTCGGCGACCACATGGTGCAGGTGCTGGACATCGACGGCGCGACCGTCACGCTCGGCACCCGGCAGATCACCGCCGGGGTCGCGCCCTACACGATCGACGTGACGGCGGACGGCACGATGGCGGCGGTCGGCAACATGGGCCGCGGCGACGGCGACGTGGACACCGTGAGCCTGATCGACCTGCTGGCCCAGCCCTTCCGCACCGTGCAGACGATCTCGGTCGGCAGCTCGCCCGAGGGCCTGAAATGGTCGCCGGACGGCAAGACCCTGGGGGTCGCCACCCAGGAAGGCACGACCAAGCCGGCCGGCAACCCGTTCCGCGGCGACCGGGGCCGGCTGGCCATGTATGCCCTGGCCGACAAGCAGTTGAAGCTGGTCGCCGAGGCGCCGGTCGGCCATTGGTCGCAGGGCGTCGCCTTCTCCCGCGACGGCCGGACCGTGCTGGTGCAGAACATGGTGGAGCGCACCATCCAGGTGTTCCGCTGGGACGGCGCCAAGCTCTGGCCCGGCACGTCGCTCGACATCGGCGCCGGCCCGGCGGCCATCGCGACGGCGTGGCCATGACCGGGGCCGCCGCTGCCTGCTGCGGCCCGCTCTGACCGTTCCGCGGTTGCGAGCGGCTTGAGCGGGACGTAGGCTCCGGACCGCCAGGAACCCCGCGCCCTTCCTGGATGGCCGCGGTGCCCCGTCTTTGCAAATCCGTAACGGATCGGCTAGACAGCAGTCGGCAGGGACCGCGAAGCGCCGGTGGCCGCTTCTCCGGGCCACGCCGTCCCGCCCGCGGCGCATGGGGCGGCAGCCGGCACTTTGGTTGACGCCGTGGTGCGGGCACCGCCCGGCCCCGTCCAAGAGAGACTCCGCCCGTGAGCGACAGCATCCGCCCGGCTCAGCGCGGCCCGACCGCGCCGCAACCGTTGCCGTTGTTCCTGTTCCCGGGAATGGGAGGGTATGACCCCCATCTCGTCGAGGTCGGCACCGCCTGCCAGGGCGTGGTGACGACGGTGCAGATCGCCTACCCCGGCTGGCGGGTCGTGCGCGACCTCCGCGACTTCGACTTTGAGATGCTGGTCGCCGATGCGGTCGGGCAGGTCACGAGGCGCTGCCCGGCTTGCGCGGTCCTGCTGGCCGGGTATTCGTTCGGCGGCATCGTCGCGTTCGCCGCCGCGGCCCGGCTGCGGGACGCAGGCTATGCCGTCCGCTTCCTGGGCCTGCTCGACATCGAGGCGCAGCCGGGGATCGACACCGCGCCGGGCGCGCTGCGCGCCCCGAAGACGCGCGGGCAGCAGTTCGGCGGCTTCCTGGCCGCGGTGCGGGGGGGCGACGCCGAAAGCAAGCTGGCCTACGTGACCGCCCGGCGCCTCAAGAGTCCGCGCTGGCGGCTGCTGCTCCGCTTATACGCGCGCATGCCGCGGCGCTGGCTGGCGGGGCGGTTCAGGACCTACCTCGAACGCGACCTGCTGTCCGAACACATGGAGCCGCTTCTGCGCCAATGGGTCTCGCTACGCGCCGGCATGCCGCCCTTGCCGGTTCCGGCCTACCTGTTCCGGACCGACCAGCACAGCATGGGCGCCCCGCACGACCTGGGATGGAACGATCACTGCCTGGACCTGACGGTGGTGCCGATCCCCGGCTCGCACCTCGGCATGCTCGGGCCGGCGCGGCCGGTCCTGTGCGCCGCGTTCCGGGACGCGGTGTTCCAGGCCCTCGGGCGCGACGCCCCGATGTGATGCCCCGGCGTGACACCGCGTCGCGCTAAGCCGCCGCCGCGTCGGCGATGAAGAAGCTGGCAGTGACGCTGCCGTTCCACTCCTCCGCCCGCAGGTGCCCAGCCAGGTGCAGCGGCGCGCCGCGGCCCAGCAGGGCGTCGGCCAGCGGG
>CAXUIQ010000550.1:537-2990 GCA_964250815.1 uncultured Acetobacteraceae bacterium | reverse complement strand
GCATGGCAGCCCGCGTTGGTCGCGAACACGCATACCCGACGCCCTATCGCGGCGGCGCCGGCGGCAAGCACGAAGGCGTAATGCGCCCGCTCATGCCCGCCCGAGATCAGCAGGATGCCGAGCGGCTCAGCCATGCGCCGAAAGGTCCCGCAGCGTCGGCTGGCCGCCGCAGGCCGGGCAGGCCGGGTCGCGCCGCAGGCCCACGGTGCGCACCCGGGCCGCGAGCGCATCCCAGATCAGCAGCCGCCCGGACAGGCTCTCGCCGATGCCCATGATCTCCTTCAGGACCTCGGTCGCTTGCAGGCTGCCCATGACGCCGGTCACGGCACCTAGGATGCCGGCCTCGCCGCAGGACGGGATCATGCCGTCGGGCGGCGGCGTGGGATGCAGGCAGCGGTAGCAGGGGCCGCCCTCATGCGGCTTGAACGTTGAAAGCTGCCCGTCGAAGCGCAGCACGGCGGCGGAGACCAGGGTGCGCCGTCCCAGCACGCAGGCGTCGGACACCAGGAAGCGCGTGGCGAAGTTATCGCTGCCGTCGCAGACCAGGTCGTAGCCGCCGACGAGGCCCGAGGCGTTGCCGGCATGGAGCCGGACCCGGTGCGCCTCGATCTCGACCGCCGGGTTGATCGCGCGGGCGGCAGCGGCGGCGGACTGCACCTTGGGCTGGCCCACCCGGTCCGTCGTGTGGGCGATCTGCCGCTGCAGGTTCGACAGGTCCACGGTGTCGTCGTCCACCAGCCCGATGGTCCCGACCCCGGCAGCGGCGAGGTAGAGCGCCAGCGGGCTGCCGAGGCCGCCCGCGCCGACCACCAGCACGCGGGCGGCCCGCAGCTTCGCCTGTCCCACGCCGCCCACCTCCGCCAGCAGGATATGGCGGGAGTAGCGGCTGATCTCGTCTTCCGTGAAATCCAAGTCCATAACGGAGCAGTTGGGCAATGCGGGCGCAGAAAACCATGGGGACGGGCAATGGATGACGGCGCGCTGGTGCTGTTCAGCGGCGGGCAGGACAGCACGGCCTGCCTGGCCTGGGCGCTGGAGCGGTTCGCCCGCGTGGAGACGGTGGGCTTCGCCTACGGCCAGCGCCATGCCGTCGAACTCGAATGCCGCGGACCCGTGCGCGACGCGCTGGCCGGGCATTGGGGCGAGCGGCTCGGGCCGGACCACGTGATCGACCTCGCCCCGACGCTCGCGGCACTTGGCCAGACGGCGCTCACCTCCGACGCCGCCATCGCGATGGGGGAGGACGGCCTGCCCACCACCTTCGTGCCCGGCCGCAACCTGCTGTTCCTGACCTATGCCGCGGCGCTCGCCTACCGCCGCGGCCTGCGCCGCATCGTGGGCGGCATGTGCGAAACGGACTACAGCGGCTATCCCGATTGCCGGGACGACGCGATCAAGGCGATGCAGCTTGCGCTCAACCTCGGCATGCAGCGCCGCTTCGTGCTGGAAACGCCGCTCATGTGGCTCGACAAGGCCGAAACCTGGGCGCTGGCGGACCGCCTGGGCATCGTGGCCTTGACGGTGGAGCACACGCATACCTGCTATCGCGGCGACCGGACCCGCCGGCACGACTGGGGCTGGGGCTGCGGCGCGTGCCCGGCGTGCGAGTTGCGCGCCGCCGGGTGGCGGCGATGGCGGGGAGAGTAGCGGCGTGTTCGGCATCGATCTGGCCGGCCTGGTCCAGCACCACGGCTTCTGGGTGGTCGGCACCGTCATCTTCTTCGAAAGCATGGGCGTGCCGCTGCCGGGCGAAAGCCTGCTGATCGCCGCCGCTCTGTATGCCGCCACGACCGGCGGCATCACCATCGAGCACGTGATCGCGGCATCGGCGCTGGGCGCGGTGCTGGGGGACAACGCGGGATACCTGATCGGGCGGAAGATTGGCCCACCGGTGCTGGCGCGCTACGGCCCGAAGATCGGCCTGACCCTGGACCGGCAGCGGCTGGGACGGTTCCTGTTCACGCGCCACGGCGGCAAGGTGGTGTTCTTTGGGCGCTTCGTCGCGTTCCTGCGCACCTTCGCCGCCGTGCTGGCCGGGGCGAGCCACATGCCGTGGCGGCGGTTCCTCGTGTGGAACGCCCTCGGCGGCGTGTTCTGGACTTGCCTCTACGGCTTCGGCGCCTATCTGCTGGGCGACCAAGTGCATCGGCTGGCCGGTCCGTTCGGCATCACGGTCGGGATCGTGGCGCTGGCCGTCGTGGCGCTGTCGGTGCGCTTCGTGCATCGGCACGAGGCGCGGCTGATCGAGCAGGCGAAGGCGGAGATGGGAGAGCAGGAGTCCGCCGCGGGCAGGGCGTAGGTTGGGTGGGCGCGCGACCGGTTCTTGTCCACGGAACGCAAACCCCGCCATGCCTGGACATGACGGGGTTGCGAGGCATCGCGTCCCCGGGGGGGGGGGGGGGGGGGGGGGGGGGGGGGGGCGGGGGGCCGCGGGCGGGGGCGGGCCCCCCCCC
>CAXUIQ010000550.1:0-527 GCA_964250815.1 uncultured Acetobacteraceae bacterium | reverse complement strand
CCCCAAGCCCGCGGCGGGGAACCAGGGATCAGCGGTCGGGCGCAGACACCGCCCAGGTATGGCTGTGCACCAGGCCATCGTCATGGTCATGGTGCGCCGCCGTGCCGCCAGCCCCCTCCATCGGCTCGCCTTCCATCTCCAGCATCGGCGCGTCGCCGTGGAACTGCGCCGTCTCCGTGCTGCCGGCCATGGCGGTGGTGCTGGACTTGCCGCCGGACGCCGCGACGGCCACGGCGTCGAACCAGCCGGTGCCGACCTCGCGCTGGTGCCGGGTCGCGGTGTAGCCCTCGGCCTCCGAGTCGAACTCCGCCTGCTGCAGCTCCGAGTACGCCGCCATGCCGCGCTCCTTGTAGCCGCGGGCCAGCTTGAACATGGACAGGTTCAGGCTGTGGAACCCGGCGAGCGTCACGAACTGGAACTTGTAGCCCATCGCGGCGATCCGCTGCTGGAAGGTCGCGATGTCCTCCGCCGCCAGCTTCTTCTGCCAGTTGAAGCTCGGCGAGCAGTTGTAGGCCAGCATCTTGTCC
>CAXUIQ010000549.1:0-2991 GCA_964250815.1 uncultured Acetobacteraceae bacterium | reverse complement strand
GCGCACGACGAAGTAGCGGCCGTCCGGCGTCACGGGATGGCGCATCGGCCCAGGCAGAAAGGCATCGGGCGCCAAGGCATCACGCTGCAAGCGGAGCAAACATCGGGAGGTGGATATGACGAGCTTGTCGCAGAAGAAACAGGGGACCGAGCCGGTAAGCTGGGAGGTCGCCTCCAAGCGCGAACTTGACGCGCTCGGCCCCGATGCGCGCAAGGACCGGCTGCACGCGCTATGCTTGTCAGGCGGCGGGGTGCGCAGCGCGGCCTATTGCCTCGGCGTGATCCAGGCGCTGGCCCGTGCCGGGCAACTAACCGGGTTCCACTACCTTTCCACCGTGTCCGGCGGCGGCTACATCGGCGCGTGGCTGCAAACGATGATCCGGCGCTACGGCGTGGAGGGCACGCAGCAGCGCCTGGCGCATGGCGACCCGGATGAGCCGGGGCAAGAGGCCATCGAGCTTCGGCGGCTGCGCCGCCACACGAGTTGGCTGACGCCGAACGGCGGGCTGCGCTCGCTGGATGGCTGGACCGGGGTTGCGATCTACTTCCGCAACGTCCTGCTCAATTGGCTGGTGTTCGGGCCGCTGTTCCTGCTGGGCGCGTTGCTCGCGGTTGCGGCCCGCACCACGTTCTACGCGCTGCAAACACGGCCGATGTACGGTGGGCCGCTGACGCTGCAGCTTCCCGGCGCCCTGCCGGCGTCGGCTGCAGGCTTTCTCTTGGCAGTCGGGCTTGGCGGCCTGATCTGGGGCGCCGCCGGGTCCTGCAGGGGCCTGCCGAGCCGCTGTCCGCGGGGGACCGGGGCGCCGCAGTATTGGGCAGCCGCCGACATCGGCAAACGGATCGTCGTGCCGTCCTTGGTGTGGGCGTTCTGCATCCCGCCCGCGCTGGCGCCGTTCTGGGGCTGGGTGATGCAAGGCCCATGGTGGGCGCAAGGCGCGCTGCCGCTGCTGTTCGCAGTCGGCAACATCGCCGGCTACCTGCTTGCGACCACGACGCGGCCCGCAGGCACGCCGCCCTACTGGAACAATCTCACGCCCTGGTGCATGGCCAGCCTTGCCGGCGGCGCGATGCTGTTCGCCGGGACGCGCATCGCCCGGGCGTTCCCCGTCGCCTGGGCGGTCCCGGAGGACCGGGCCGGGGAGATCGTGGCGATCGTCGGACCGGGCTGGCTGCTGCTTTGCTATGGCGTGGTGTCGGCGGTGCATGCCGGGCTGTGCGGCGCGACCAACACGCCATGGCGCCGGCACGAGGACAACGAGGACTCAGGCCTTGATACCGAGTGGATGGCCCGCATCACCGCCGCACGGCTGCGCATCGGCCTGGCGTGGGGCGGGTTCGCCTTCTGCGTGCTGACGCTGTCGCACGTGCTGTTCGTGGACTCGGTGCGTCCGCTGCCGCGCCCTGCCTGGATCGTGGCACTGGGGGCCGGCCCGGTGGTCGCGTGGCTCGGCAAGCAGGCGTTCAGCCAAGTGGGTGCGCTGCTGAGCGGCAAGCCCGGCCTGATCACCTGGGACTTGGTGCTGCGCGCCGCCTCGGCCGCCTTCGCGGTCGCGCTGCTGGCGGGGTCCTGCGTCGCCGTGCAGCAAGTCCTGGACCCCATGGCAGACCTGTTCAACTGCGTTGGCCATTTCGGCAACCCCGGCTGCCTGCTGCTGTCGCAGGCGCTGCTGGGCATCGTGCTGCTGTTCCTGTTGTGCGGCGCCGATAGCTGGATAAAGACAAACCGGTTTTCCATGCACAGCGTTTACCGGGACCGTCTCGTGCGCGCCTTTGTCGGCCCGGCCCGGGCGGAGCGGTCCGATCCCAAACCTGGCAATACGCCCCGCCAGGCCGACCCGTTCACCGACTTCGACCCACGCGACAACCCGAAGCTGAGCGCAACGGCGCCGCACCAGCCGGGTTGGCGCCTCCTGCCGGTGATCAACGCCACGCTGAACCTTTGCGCGGCGCGGCGACCCGACTGGGCGAATCGCAAGGCAGCGCCTTTCACCATGACGCCGCTGCATTGCGGGGCGGCCCACCTCGCCAAAGGGGGCGGTCGGTATGTGCCGACCGCCGTGTATGCCGGGGCCGTCACCGACAGCATCTCGCTCGGCACGGCGATGGCGGTGTCCGGGGCGGCGGTCAGCCCGAACTGGGGCTATCACTCGTCGGCGCTGACGGCGTTCATCATGACCCTGTTCAACGTGCGGCTGGGTGCCTGGCTGCCGAACCCTGTGCATCCGGAGCTTGCGGCCGGCCAGGCCGGGGCGCCAGGCTGGCAGTTGCTGAAGGACGAGCTTTTCGCGAAAACGGACGACCGCCGTGCCTATGTTTACCTTTCGGACGGCGGGCACTTCGACAACCTCGGCCTGTATGAGATGCTGCGGCGGCGCTGCCGGCTGATCGCCGTGGTCGATGCCACGCGGGACGCAGGCGGCGGGTGTGCCGACCTGGGCGCGGTGATCAGCAAGGCGCGGATCGACATGGGAGTGGAGATACGGCTCGCCCCCTGCGGGACGATGTTCGAGCCGTCCACGCAGGACAAGAACGGCCTGAGCGTCGGCCGAATCTGCTACCACGGCGGCGCGCACGGCTGGCTGCTGATCCTGAAGCCGCTGATGACCGGCGACGCGCCCGCGGACGTCCGGGCCTACCAGAAAGAGAACCGCACTTTCCCCAACGAGGCGACCACCGAGCAGTGGTTCACCGAGGCCCAGTTCGAAAGCCATCGCGCCCTGGGCGAGCACCAGGCGAGGCTGGCGATCGACCGCCTGCGCCGGGGCTTGTCCAGCCAGTGCCTGCAGGCGCTGCGGACGGGGTGCTGAGGCCCGCGGCACCCCTGCCCGGCAAAGCTGCGCCTGGCCGCCCCGCCGCGGCGCCCCAACGGCCTGGCCCTCGCCGACTTCACGATGGGAGGCCTGCCGCAGATGGCGGGCGGGCTGCAAGCCGGGTGCAGGCCCGGCATCACCCTGCCCCGCTTGCTTGAGCCTCCAGCGCTTCGGCCAGC
>CAXUIQ010000548.1:428-2992 GCA_964250815.1 uncultured Acetobacteraceae bacterium | reverse complement strand
GCGATGACGGTGGCGGCCTCTCCCTGGGCCTGGTCGCTGGACAAAACCCCGCCCGCTCGCAACATGCCGGGCTGCCCGGCGTTCTGCCCTGGTTGAGCCGACACACGGCCTTGTCAAGGCTGGCGGGCGCACCCGCTGCCAGCGCCCGTTGCCCACGGAGACTTCATGCCCATCGCCGCCAGCTACAACACGCCCTTGGTTGTCCTGTCCATCCTGATCGCCGTGCTTGCCTCCTACAGCGCGCTGGACCTCGGCAGCCGCGTGCGCGGCGCGGCGCCGGGCATGCGGCCGGTGTGGGTCGGCATGGCGGCGGTGGTGATGGGCGGCGGCATCTGGGCCATGCACTTCATCGGCATGCTGGCCTTCCGCATGGACCTGCCCGCCGGCTACGCCGTGGGCGGCACCGTTCTGTCCCTGCTGGCGGCCATCGGCGCCACCGGGGCTTCCTTCGCCTGGGTCAGCCGGGTCAGGGCGCGGGAGTGGGACGTGATGCCGGCCGGGCTGCTGATGGGCGGGGGCGTCGCCGCCATGCATTACACCGGCATGGCGGCCATGCGGATGCAGGCCGATGTCGCGTATTCCTGGCCGCTGGTCGCCTTCTCCGTGCTGATCGCGGTCGTGGCCTCCACCGCGGCGCTGTGGCTGATGCAGCGCTCGCACGGCGTCGGCCGGATGCTGCTGGCCGCCGCGGTGATGGGGTTCGCGGTGTACGGGATGCACTACACCGGGATGGCGGCGGCCAGCTTCACCATGAACGGCGGCGCCCCGGCCCCGGACGACCTGGACAGCCTGGGGCAACTGACGCTCGCCCTCTACGTCGGCGCCGCCACGTTCATCCTGCTGTTCATGGCGCTGCTGGCCGTTTCCCTGGACCAGGCCCGCGCGCAGCGCGACCTGCTGGCCAGCGAGAAGCGGTTCCGCGCCGCGGCGGAGGTGGTCGGCGACATCATCTGGACCAACAACGCCGCCGGCGAGATGCGGGGGGAACAGGCCGACTGGTCCCGCTACACCGGCCAGGCCCAGGCGGAGTACGAGGGCTTCGGCTGGACCGCAGCCGTCCATCCCGAGGACGTGCCTCCGACCGTGGAGGCTTGGAACCAGGCGGTTGCCGCCGGCCAGGTCTTCGTCCACGAGCACCGGCTGCGCCGCCACGACGGCGTGTACCGCTTGTTCGCCATACGCGCCGCGCCCGTGCTGGACGGCGCCGGGACCGTGCGCGAGTGGGTGGGCGTCCACGAGGACATCACCGAGCAGCGCCGGGCAGAGGCCGAGCTTGTCGCCGCCAAGGAGCAGGCGGAGGAGGCCAACCGCGCCAAGAGCCAGTTCCTGGCCAACATGAGCCACGAGCTGCGCACCCCCTTGTCGGCCATCATCGGCTACACCGAGATGCTGGAGGAGGAGGTCGAGGACGGCGCCGACCCGGCCAGCCTGCTCGGCGACATGACCAAGATCAAGGGCAACGCCCGGCACCTGCTCGGCCTCATCAACGACGTGCTGGACATCTCCAAGATCGAGAGCGGGCGCATGGAGGTGTTCGCCGAGGCGTTCGACGCCGGCCAACTGCTGCAGGACGTGGCGGCGACGGTGCAGGCGCTGGTGGAAAAGGGGGGCAACACCTTGGTGGTGCAGGCGCCGCCGGACCTGGGCACCATGCACCAGGATGTGACCAAGCTGCGGCAGATGCTGCTGAACCTGCTGAGCAACGCCGCCAAGTTCACCGAGGGCGGCACCATCACCCTGTCGGCCCGGCGGGAGGCCAAGGCGGACGGCGCCGACGAGGTCGCGCTGCAGGTGTCCGACACCGGCATCGGCATGACGCCGGAGCAACTGGCGAAGCTGTTCCAGCGCTTCCAGCAGGCGGACGCCTCGACGACGCGGCGCTTCGGCGGCACCGGGCTTGGGCTGTCCATCACCCGGGCCTTCGCGGCCATGCTGGGCGGCAGGGTGGACGTGGACAGCGCCCCGGGGCGGGGCACGACGTTCACGCTGCGCCTGCCCGCCGAATGGCAGCCGGCCCAGGCGTCCGCGGCCGACGATGCCGCCGGGGAGGCCGTGGGTGGCCAGCGCCCCGTGCTGGTCATAGACGACGACCCGGCGGTGCTCGACCTGATGACCCGCTTCCTGCAGAAGGAGGGCTTCGCCGTCCGCACCGCCCCCGACGGGGAAACCGGGCTGAGGCTGGCGGCGCAGCTCCGTCCGTCCGCGATCCTGCTGGACATCCTGATGCCGCGGCTGGACGGATGGGGCGTGCTGTCCCGCCTCAAGGCCGACCCGGCGCTGGCGTCCATCCCCGTGGTGGTCGTCAGCTTCGTGGACGAGCGCGGGCTGGGCTACTCGCTGGGCGCTGCCGACTACCTGACCAAGCCGGTCCAGTGGAGCCGGCTCAAGCAGGCGCTGGACGGGCTTGCGGCGCGCGACGCCGGGCGCCCCGTGCTGGTGGTGGACGACGACGCCGGCACGCGCGAACGCCTGCGCACGATGCTGGCCCGCGACGGCTGGGCGGTGCAGGCGGCGGGGGGGGGGGCCCCCCCCCCGGGCCCCCGCGGGCGCCGGGCCCCCCCCCC
>CAXUIQ010000548.1:0-418 GCA_964250815.1 uncultured Acetobacteraceae bacterium | reverse complement strand
CCGCCTGCGCACGCTGCGGGCCCGCGATGGCGGGGCTGTGCCGGCGGCGGCGGACGGCCACGCCGCCTTGCAGCAGGTCGCGGCCGTCCGCCCCGCGGTCATCCTGCTCGACCTGATGATGCCCGGCATGGACGGCTTCGGCGTGCTGAAGGAGCTGCGGAACAACCCGGACTGGAGCAGCATACCCGTGGTCGTGGTCACGGCGGTGGACGTGACGGCCGCCGACCGGGAGCGCCTGGGGCCGCAGGCGTCCCTGATCCGCAAGGACAGCGCGGACATGCAGGACCTGTTGCAAGAGGTGCGCCGGGCGTCCAACCCATCGGGGCCGGCCGCCCCCGCGCCCGCCAACACCCCGGCCCGCCGCGCGGAGGAGCTGGAGGCGGCAGCGGGCCGCCACAGGACCTGAGTCAACCGCCAA
>CAXUIQ010000547.1:0-3009 GCA_964250815.1 uncultured Acetobacteraceae bacterium | reverse complement strand
ACGATGATCTCGGCGATCAGGTAGCCGGTGCTGATCCAGCTCCCCTCGTCGAGGCTGGCGCCCAGCGTGCCCTGGATGTCGGCCAGGCTGCTGTTCGTGATCTGGATGTCGAGCACGGCCATGAACGCGCCGAGCGAGCCGCCCAGGAACGCCACCCAGTCCCGCAGCCCCGCCTTGGTGCGCGGTGCGGCGCCGGCCGTGGCAACCGCGCCGCTCACTTCTCGGCCAGCGTCCGCAGCGGCCCCGGCGGCGCCGTACGCGTATCGACGGACGCCGTGACCGACAGGCCCGGTCGCAACTGCGACAGCCGCGGGTCGGGGTCGAGGCGGATGCGCACCGGGACGCGCTGCACGATCTTGGTGAAGTTGCCGGTGGCGTTCTCCGGCGGCAGCAGGGCGAAGGTGGCGCCGCTGCCAGGCGCCAGGCTGTCCACCGTGCCGCGCAACGGCTCGCCCCCGAGCATGTCCACCTGGAGGCGCACCGCCTCCCCCACGCCCATGCGGGCGAGCTGGGTTTCCTTGAAGTTCGCGACCACGTACAGTCCCGTGTCCATCGGCACCACGTTGAGCAGCCGGGTCGCCGGCTGGACATACTGGCCGGGCCGCACCGTGCGGTCGCCCACCGCGCCGTCCACGGGCGCGGTGATCGTGGCGTAGGACAGGTACAGCGCCGCCTGGTCCGCCACCGCCCGGGCGCGCAGCAGCGCCGCCTGGGCGCGGCCCAACTGGGCTTGCAGCACCGTGACCTGCTGCCGCGCGCCTTCCGCCGCGGCGCGGGCATGGGCGGCGGCGGCCTCCCGCCCCTTGATGTCGGCATCCGCCTGCTGCGCCCGCTGCAACGAGCCGGTGCCGGTCCGCACCAGGTCCGAGTAGCGGGTGAACTCGAACTTCGCATAGGCGGCGGCTGCATCGGCGCTGGCGGTGTCGGCATCCGCGGCGGCGACCGTGCTGTCCTGCAAGCGCAGTTGCGCCTGGAGGGATTGGATGTCCGCTTCCGCCGCGGCTACGTCGGCGCGCGCCTGCGCCAGCGCCGCTTGCAGGTCGCGGTCGTCCAGCCGGGCGAGCACGTCGCCGCGGCGGACCCGCTGGTTGTCGCCCACCGGCACCTCCGCCACTTGCCCGGCGACGCGGGAGGACATGGCAACCATGTCCGCCTGCACGTAGGCGTCGTCCGTGTCCTCCAAAAAGCGGCCCGTGGTCCACCAGCCGTAGCCGAAGTACCCAGCCCCTGCCAGCACCGCCAGCGCCGCTGCGGCCAGCAACGCGCGCTTGCGCGAACGCCGGGGCGCCGGGGCGTCGGCTGTCAGCAACGGCGCCTGGCTGGCCAGGGGCCGCTCGGCCGTCACGGGTTGCGATCCGTCCATCATCCAGGCTCCTTCGATACGGCGGCGCGGCAGCCGTCGTTGCTCAGCAACTCGTCCAGCATGGCGCTGAACTCCGCCTTGCGGGCCTCCCCGAGCCGGCCGAAGAACCGGTCCTGCTCGGCCACGGCCAGCAGCGTCGCCCGGCGCAGCAGCGCGGCGCCCGCCTCCGTCAACGCCACGCTGTTGGCGCGCGGGTCGTCCGGATGCACCGCGCGGACCAGCAGCCCCTTGGCTTCAAGGTTGCGCAGCACCTTGCTCGCCGTCATGCGGTCGATGTGCAGGCCGTCGGCGAGCCGGCTCTGCGACGGCACCTCGCCCAGGCTCAGGACGTGCTCGGTGGCGCGCAGCAGGAAGAACTGCATGTGCGTCAGGTCCGTCCCTTGCAGCGTCGCCTCAAGCCGCCGCGTCCAGGCGTGCCGCAGCATCCAGAGCCGGTAGCCGAAGCTGCGGTGCGGCAGGAGTTCCGCCTCGTCCGGTCGGGAAGGCACACTGTCCATACGCTTATTATATGCAGGGTTACAATGCGATGCAAGACGGCTGCGGCTGCCCCGGCGTGCGGCATTAACCAATCCTTCACCCGCTTCGGCGCAGGATGGCGTAACGTGCGCCGTTGACCAACCGACCGGGTTCTCACTAGCCTGGCTTTCCCTGTGACAGGAGCCTGCCATCGACTGGAACGAGCCGCCGGTGCGGACCAATGAGAAGCGGCCCGTGCCGCGCCCGATTGTGCTGTCGTCGCATCCCGGCAATGCCGGCGCGGGCAACCGGCGGATTGCCTGGGGCAGCGCGGACGGCCGGGCGCGCGGCGCGGTCGTCGCGACGCTGAACGCCGGGCCAAGCCGCAACGCCATCGGCACGCATTCCGGCGCGTACTCGGTGTATCGCGCGCTCGCCATCGCGGCCGGGCAGCTTTCGGCGGGGCACCAGCCGGACCTGACCAACACCAGCCCGGCGGTGCGGATCGGCCCGTTCCCGCAATGGTCCAGGCCGGATGCCATCGTCTCGCTCGACCCGTGGGGGCACCTGAGCACCGAGTTGTTCGCCGACCGCATCGCCGCCGGCGTCGATGTGCGCCCGTCCATCGCCGTCACCCGCGCCCACATCAACATGCCGGAGATCGCGGACGCGGTGCGGGCCGGGCGGCTGCGCCCGGACGGGACGGTGCTGGACGCCGCCGGCAACGTCCGCGTGACCAAGGTTGCCATCGAGCCGGTCTGGTTCCTCCCCGGCGTCGCGCGCCGCTTCGGCATCGCGGTCGCCGACCTGCGCCGCGGCCTGTTCGAGCAGACCGGCGGCATGTTCCCGGAACTGGTGACCCGGCCGGACCTCGACGTGTTCCTGCCGCCCATCGGCGGCATGACGGTGTACCTGTTCGGCGACCCCGCCGGGCTGGGCCGGGCCGAGACGCGCATCGCCTGCCGCATCCATGACGAGTGCAATGGCTCCGACGTGTTCGGCTCCGACATCTGCACCTGCCGCCCCTACCTCGCCCACGGCATCGAGGTCTGCATCGAGACCGCGCAGGCGGGCGGCGTCGGCGTCGTGGTGTACAACCGCAAGGAAGGCCGAGCGCTCGGGGAAGTCACGAAGTTCCTGGTTTACAACGCCCGCAAGCGGCAGGAGGGCGGCGACCGGGCCGACGCCTA
>CAXUIQ010000546.1:0-3032 GCA_964250815.1 uncultured Acetobacteraceae bacterium | reverse complement strand
GTCATGTTGGCGATGTTGTTGGAGATGACCTCCACGTTGGTCTGCTGGGCCTGCATCCCGGTCCCGGCGATGTCGAGCGATCTCATGCCTGTGTGTTCCTATGCTTTCCGCTGCGTGATCTTGTCGATGGAGGACTGCAGCCGGTCGGCCTCGCCCTGGACGAACTGCGTGGTGAACTGGAACTCGCGCAGGTCGGCCATCATGCGGGTCACTTCCAGCACCGGCTGCACGTTGCTGTCCTCGACCGCGCCCTGGATGACCTGGGGCTGATCGACCGGCAACGTGCCCACGTCGGCCCGCATGGTCCGCGCGCCTTCCGCCGTCACGCGCATCGGGTCGGACGGGCGCACCACGCCGATCTTGCCGATCCGCCCGTTCTCGCTGCTGACCGTGCCGTCCGCTGTCACGGTGATGCGCTGGTCGGCCGCGCTGATCCGGACCGGCTTCCCGGCCGTGTCCAGCAGCGCGTTGCCTTCCCCATCCCCGATCCGCCCGTCCGCCATGGGCGTGAACCGCCCGGCCCGCGTCAGCCGGGGGCCGCGCGGCGTGTCCACGCTGAAGTACCCGTCGCCGCCCAGCGCCAGGTCGAACGGGTTGCCCGTGTGCTGAATCGTCCCGGCCTGCTGGTCCCGGTAGGTCGCGCGGTCCTGCACATAGGCAACGGTGCGCCCGCCGCGCGGCGCGTCGGCGCCGGCCTGCTTGCTCAGCCAATCGCTGAACAGCGTGCGCTCCGCCTTGTAGCCCGGCGTGTTGGCGTTGGCCATGTTCGTGGCCGTCACCTCCAGCGCCCGGCTTTGCGCCACCAGCCGCGACAAGGCGATGAAACTCGGCACTTCCATGACAATTCCTTTCAGGCGTCCTGCCCATGTCCCGCCGCCGCCGTGCGACGGGTGTGATATACGCTCGAAATCGAAACGAAACGTTAACCCGCGCGGCCTATGGTAGGGGCCGAGGAGCACGGTTCATGGCAGCAGCGGCGGCGACCACAGAAGCGGCAGGGGACAAGCCCGCCGGCAAGCCCGGCGGCAAGCGCAAGCTGCTGCTGGTGGCCGCAGGCCTCCTGCTGCTGGGCGGCGGCGGCGGCGCGGCTTGGTTCACCGGCTTGCTGCCGCACGGCGGGCACAAGGAGGAAGCGCACGCGGAGGCGAAAGGCCCAGCTGCGCCGGTGTTCCTGGACTTGCCGGACATCGTTGCCAACCTGAACGCCGGGCCGCGCCGCGCTTCCTTCATCAAGCTCAAGGCCAAGCTGGAACTTGCCCGGCCCGAGGACCAGGCGGTCGTGCAGGCCGCCATGCCCCGCGTGCTCGACCTGTTCCAAACCTACCTGCGCGAGATGCGCCCGGACGAGCTGCGCGGCACCGCCGGCACCTACCGCCTGCGGGAGGAACTGGTCGCCCGCAGCACCATCGCCGCCCAGCCCGCCCACGTGCTGAACGTGCTGTTCACGGAACTGCTGGTGCAATGAGCGTCACACCGGAGGTGTGCCAATGAGCGTCACACCGGAGGTGTGCCAATGAGCGTCACACCGAAGGTGCGCCAATGAGCGAGGGGGCTGCAAGCGGGGCCGCGCCGGGCGGCACGTCCGGCCGCGTGTTGGACCAGGCCGAGATCGACAGCCTGCTCGGCTCTTCCCGCCATGCAAGCAGCGGGCCTGAGCAGTCGGGCATGCAGCGCATCCTCAGCTCGGGTCTTGTGTCCTACGAACGCCTGCCCATGCTGGAGGTCGTGTTCGACCGGCTGGTGCGGATCATGAGCACGAGCCTGCGCAACTTCACCAGCGACAACGTCGAGGTCGGCATCGACAACATCGCGTCCTTGCGCTTCGGCGACTACCTGAACGGCATCCCGCTGCCGGCCATGCTCGCGGTGTTCAAGGCGGAGCAATGGGACAACTACGGCCTGATGGTCGTGGACAGCGCGCTGATCTATTCCATCGTCGATGTGCTGCTGGGCGGGCGGCGCGGCACGGCCGCCATGCGGATCGAGGGCCGGCCCTACACCCGCATCGAGCGCAGCCTGGTCGAGCGCCTGGTCCGGCTGGTGCTGGCCGACTTGTCCGCGAGCTTCGAGCCGCTCAGCCCCGTCAGCTTCCGGTTCGAGCGGCTGGAGGTGAACCCGCGCTTCGCCACCATTTCCCGCCTGTCCAACGCCGCCGTGCTGGTGCGGCTGCGCATCGACATGGACGACCGCGGCGGCCGGGTGGACCTGCTGCTGCCCTACGCCACGCTGGAGCCGGTGCGCGAGCTTCTGCTGCAGCAGTTCATGGGCGAGCGGTTCGGCCGCGACAGCATCTGGGAAACCCACCTGGCGGAAGAACTGCTGAGCACGGAGGTGGAGTTGGACGTGGTGCTGGACGAGCAGCTCATGCCGCTTTCGGAGGTGATGAGGCTGGAGGTCGGCAGCCGCATCGTGCTCACCGCCGTGCCGGGCGCGTCGGTGCAGGTGCGTTGCGGCAACGTCCCGCTGTTCGAGGGCCGGGTCGGCCACCGGAAGAACCGGGTCGCCGTCCGGCTCGAAACCTCCTTGGGGTCGCCTGCCATCGCAGCGCAGCCCGCCTTGACCTTCGACCCCGACTGACCGCGTCGCGCAAGGGAGCCCAAGATGGGTGGCATTGACTGGTTGTTGGAGATCGCGCTGGTTGCGCTGCTGGCGTTGACCCTGGTGCACGCGGTCCGGCTGGAGCGTGCGCTGGGCCTGCTGCGCAGGGACCGCGCGGCGCTTGGGGAGGCCGTGGCCGGCATCGACAGCAGCACCCGGCAAGCGGAGAGCGGTCTTGGCCGGCTGCACGTCATGACGCAGGAGGCGACGCGCCAGGCGACCCGCACCATCGAGGGCGCCGCCGTGCTGAAGGAGGACCTGTCGTTCCTGGCCAAGCGCGGCGAGGAGCTGGCGGACCGGCTGGAGCAGCTCATCCGCGCCGGGCGGGCGCTCGACGCCGGGCGGGCGCGGGAGCAGCCCGCTGCTGCGCCCGTCCACGCCGACGAACCCCGCGCCGAACCGGTGGCGCCGCGCCCGCGCAGCAAGTCGGAGCG
>CAXUIQ010000545.1:0-3033 GCA_964250815.1 uncultured Acetobacteraceae bacterium | reverse complement strand
GCGCCGCCGGGCCGCGGCCGGGGCTGGCTGATAAGGCTTGCGGCCCGCGCTGGCGGCGGCGGGCCGCCGCGCCGGCCCAGCGCCTCCCGCGGCAGGTGGCAGCGGACCGCATGGCCGGTGTCGGTGTGCATCGCGGGTTCGGTGGTCTCGCAGACCGCGCCGAGCTTGCGCGGGCAGCGGGTGTTGAACACGCAGCCCGGCGGCGGCGCCAACGGGCTTGGCATCTCGCCGCTGAGCCGGATGCGCGCCGCACCCTCGCCGTGCCGGCCCGCAAGGCCGGGCATGGCGGACAGCAACGCCTCGGTGTAGGGGTGGTGCGGGCCGTTGAACACGTCCTCCGCCGGGCCGATCTCCATGATGCGCCCGAGATACAGCACGGCGATGCGGTCGGACAGGTACCGCACCACGCCGAGGTCGTGGCTGATGAACACGTAGCTGACCTGCGCCGTGTTCTGCAAATCGGCCAGGAGGTTCAGGATCGCCGCCTGCACGGACACGTCGAGTGCCGAGGTCGGCTCGTCGCAGATCACCACGCGGGGGTCCCCGGCAAAGGCGCGGGCGATGGCGACGCGCTGCTTCAGCCCGCCGGACAACTGGCGCGGGCGCATCGGCAGGTGCCGCTCCGTGAGCCGCACGGCGGAGACCAGCGCCGACAGCCGCTCCGCCCGCTTCTGCCCGAACAGGCCGGCGAGGCGGGACAGGGAACGCTCGATCAGGTGGCGGACGGTGTGCGCCCGGTTCAGCGCGCTGTCCGGGTTCTGGAAGACGATCTGCAACGCCTTCTGGTCGGCGCGGGAGCGGCGCTTGGCCTGGCCCGCCACCTTCTGCCCGTCGAGTTCGATGGCGCCGCCGGCGTCGGGCGCGGTCAGGCCCAGCAGCAGCCGGGCCAGCGTCGTCTTGCCGCTGCCGGACTCGCCCACCAGGCCCAGCGTTTCCCCGGCCCGCAGGGTGAGCGACACGTCGGTGACGGCGCGCACCGCGTGCGGGCCGACGCGGAAGGTCTTGGACACGCCGTCCACTTGCAGGGCCGGCCGGTTGTCGCTGGGTGCCGGAGCCGGGGCCAGAGTGGCGGCCTCCGGCGCGGCGCGGCCCGCGGCGGTGGCGCGGTCGATGTGGTGGCAGCACGCCATCTGGCCGCCGATCCGAACGGGCGGGGGCGCCGTGGTGCGGCAAAGGCCGTCTGCGAAGTCGCAGCGCGGCGCGAACACGCAGCCGGCCGGGAGGCTGCCGAGCGGGGGCAGGAAGCCCGGGATGGTGTCGAGCCGCCCGTCCGACTTGCGCCGCCCCGCCGCCGGCAGGCAGCGCAGCAGCCGCATGGTGTAGGGATGCAGCGGGCGGGCCAGCAAGGAAGCGCCGGGTCCCTCCTCGACCAGGCTCCCGGCATACAGCACGCCGATGCGGTCGCACATGCGCTCGATGATCGCGAGGTTGTGGCTGATGAACAGGACGGAGGTGGCGAACTCGTGCTTCAGCGCCTCGATCAGATCCAGCACCTCCGCCTCCACGGTGGCGTCAAGGCCGGTCGTGGGTTCGTCGAGCACCAGGAGCTTGGGGTCCTTGGCCAGCGCCATGGCGATCACCACGCGCTGCTGCATGCCGCCGGACAACTGGTGTGGGAAGGCGGCCATGACGCGCCCGGTGCCGGGGATGCGGACCTTGGCCAGCATCGCCTCCGCCCGCTCCAGCGCCTCCGCGCGGCGGACGCCGACGGCCTCGTACACCTCGGCGATCTGCCGCCCCACCGTCATGGACGGGTTGAGCGCGCGGCCGGGGTCCTGGTACACCATCGAGACCTTGGTCAGCCGGAGCCGCCGCAGCCCGGCCGGGTCGAGGTCGGTGATGTCCTGCCCGTCCACCAGCACCCGGCCGCCGCGGATGGCGCCGTTGCGCGCCAGCGCCCGCAGGGCGGCGAAGGCGGCGGTCGATTTGCCGCAGCCGCTTTCGCCGACCAGCCCGTAGGTCTCGCCGTGTGCGATGGCGAACGACACGCCGCGCAGCACAAGCTGCTCCATGCCCCCCGTCCGGTAGGCCACGCTGAGGTCGCGCAACTCCAGGGCGGGGGCGCTTGCTGGGGCGCTCATCGGGTTGCTCATTCGAGCGCCGCCTGGACGCCGTCCGCCGCCAGGTTGACGCCGACCACGAGCGAGGCCGTGGCGGCGGCGGCGAAGACCACCGTCCACCAGTAGCCGCCGGTCATCATGCCGTAGTTCTCCGAGATGGCGAGGCCCCAGTCCGCCGAGGGCGGCTGGATGCCGAAGCCCAGGAAGCTGAGCGACGCCACGGTGAAGATCGCGTAGCCGAGCCGCACCGTGGTTTCCACCAGGATCGGCGGCAGCACGTTGGGCAGGATCTCGACGAACATGATGTGCAGCGCCCCTTCGCCGCGCAGCTCGGCGGCGGCCACGTAGTCGAGGGAGCGCTCGGACAGCACCGCCGAGCGCACCGTGCGGGCGATCAGCGGGGTGAAGATGATGCCGATGACCCCGATCACCGTGGTGGAGGACGGCCCGAGCGCCACCAGCACCAACAGCGCCACCACGATCAAGGGAAGCGCCAGCAGCACCTCGATCAGCCGCCCGATCAGGCTGTCAAGCCAGCCGCCGACGTAGCCGGTGAGCAGGCCGAGCGTGGTGCCGGCCGCCGTCGCCAGCAGGGTCGCCAAGGGCGCCACCGACAAGATGGGCCGCGCGCCGACCACCACGCGGGAGAAGATGTCGCGCCCGATCTGGTCGGTGCCGAACCAGTGCGCGGCGGAAGGCGCCGCCAGCGTGTTCAGCAGGTCGTCGCCGTAGGGATCGTAGGGCACCACGAGCGGGCCGAACACGGCGCAGAACACCCAGAACAGCACGATGGCCGCGCCGGCCATGAACGATCCGGACCGCAGCAGCCGGCCGGCCCGGCTGGGCGACGTGGCGAGCGCATCCGCCGGGTCGGCGTGGGCGGCGGCGGTATGGGGCAGCCCGGCCTGTGCCGCAAGCGAGGTGGCCGTCATCGCCCGCCCTCCCGCAGCCGCGGGTTCAGCACCGTGTACAG
>CAXUIQ010000544.1:0-3052 GCA_964250815.1 uncultured Acetobacteraceae bacterium | reverse complement strand
ATCGAGCAGATCATGATCTCCGGCCCGCCCCCGGAGCAGCAGGATGAAGCCGAGCGCGCCGACCGGGGCGCCGAAGGTGGCGCGCATGGACGGCCAGGCCGTGCCGAGCATGCCGTCGGGCAATCCCAGGACCACGAAACTGCCGAGGCTGAGGAAGTCGCCGCTACGTGACGTGGCCATTACTCCATCCAAACGCACCGGCGGGGGCGGGCGCGCGTGGCGGACGGGGCGGGCCGCGACCGCCATGGCATCCTGCGCGGCTTGCTGGGGCCGCAGCGCGCGGCGCGGCTGGACCGCGACCTGCCGACGCACCTGGCGCTGCCGGGCGGGCGGGCCGCGGTGGACTATGCGCAGCCGGTGCCGCTGGCCAGCGCGCGGGCGCAGGCGTTCTACGGGTTGGCTGCGACGCCGAGCCTGGCGGGCGGGCGGGTGAAGCTGCAACTGGCGCTGCTGTCCCCGGCCGGCCGGCCCATCGCGATCACCGGGGACCTCGCGGGCTTCTGGCGCGGCGCATGGGCGGACGCGCGCAAGGACATGCGCGGCCGCTACCCCCGGCACGACTGGCCGGAACGTCCATCGGGCGATTGAGCTTTCACAATCCGTGCCTTCGCACCATCTTGGACATATATTCGCCTTGAGGGAGCCTAGAACCATGAAACCCGGCATCCGCGCTGCCTTGGCTGCGACGGCGCTCATGCTGTCCGGCTGCTCGAACGATCCGGCCCGGGCGCAGCCGTTGGGATCCCTGCGCGCCACGGGCAGCGCGCCGGCAAGCTTCGCGCCCCTGGTCAAGCGCGTGGTGCCGGCGGTGGTCAACATCGCGGTGACGGAAGGACGCAGCTCGACCGACATCGCCGCCGCGATCCCGCCGGAACTGCGCGGCACGCCGTTCGAGCGGCAGTTCCGCGAGCGGTTCCGCGGCCGGCGCGAACAGGTGCTGGGCGCAGGCTCCGGCTTCATCATCGACCCGAACGGGCTGATCGTCACCAACAACCACGTCGTCGGCCGCGCCGACCGCATCACGGTCGCGCTGGCGGACGGCACGGAGCTGCCGGCGCGGCTGATCGGCTCGGACGACCTGACGGACATCGCGGTGATCCGGGTGAGCAGCCCGACCCCGCTTCCCTACGTGCGGTGGGGCGACAGCCGCGCCGTGGAGGTCGGCGATTGGATCCTTGCCGCCGGCAACCCGTTCGGGCTGGGCAGCTCGGTCACGGCGGGGATCGTGTCGGCGCGCGGGCGGGACATCGGCGCCGGGCCGTTCGACGACTTCCTGCAGATCGACGCGCCGATCAACCCCGGCAACTCCGGCGGGCCGACCTTCAACCTGGACGGCGAGGTGATCGCGGTGAACACCGCCATCGTGTCGCCCACCGGCGGGTCGGTCGGCATCGGCTTCGCGGTGCCGAGCGAGATCGCGACCCGGATCGTGGCGGACCTGCGGGACAAGGGGCGGATCGACCGCGGCTGGCTGGGCGTGTCCGTGCAGGACGCGCCCGGGCGGGTGAGCAACAGCGGCGTGGAGATCGCGGGCATCGACCGCACCGGCCCCGCGGCGCGCGCCGGGCTGCGGCCCGGCGACGTGGTGCTGGCCGTCAACGGCGACCACGTGGACAGCGCCCGCGGCCTGATCCGCGCCGTCGCCGCCGCCTCGCCCGGCAGCGCCGTCAGGCTGTCCGTCCGCCGCGGCGGGCAAAGCTTCGAGCTGCCGGTCACCGTCGGACGCCGCGCCCAGGAAGCACCGAGTTGAAGGCGCCGAGCTGAGCCATGCGCATCCTGGTGGTCGAGGACGATACGGACGTGGCGGGCTTCGTGATGAAGGGCCTGCAAGAAGCCGGGCACGAGGCGGAGCAGGCGGACAACGGCGCCGATGGCCTGTCGCTTGCGGCCCGGGAGCCGTTCGACGCCATCATCCTGGACCGCATGCTGCCCGGCGGGATGGACGGCCTGGGGATGCTGGAAACGCTGCGCGCCCAGGACAACCAGACCCCGGTGCTGTTCCTGTCGGCCATGGTCGGCGTGGACGACCGGGTGCGCGGCCTGCAAGCCGGCGGCGACGACTACCTGACCAAGCCGTTCGCGTTCAGCGAGCTGCTCGCCCGGGTGGAGGCGCTGACGCGCCGGGGCCGCACGGGGCAGGGTGCCCTGCGGCTCGTGGTCGGCGACCTGGAGATGGACCTGCTGACCCGCACGGTGCGCCGCCGCGGGCAGAAGATCGACCTGCAGCCGCGTGAGTTCCGCCTGCTGGAGTTCCTGATGCGGCACGCCGGGCAGGTGGTGACGCGCACCATGCTTTTAGAGGGCGTGTGGGATTATCATTTCGACCCGCAAACCAATGTGATCGACGTGCACGTGTCCCGGCTGCGCCAGAAGATCGACAAGCCGTTTGACGCGGCTTCCATCCAGACCGTCCGCAGCGCCGGCTACATGCTGCGCGGCGAATAGGCACCTTGCGCGCCGCCGGGCTGCCCCGCCTGGTCCGCTCCGCAGGCGTCCGCTTGGCGCTGGCCCATGCCGGGCTGTTCGCCTTCAGCGTGCTGACGTTGATGCTGATGCTGTGGTGGGCAACCCTCGGCCTGCTGAACGCCCAGGTGGACGCCGCCATCCGGGCCGACGCGCAGGTGCTGTCCAAGCGGTGGCTGGACGGCGGCCATGCGGCGCTGCTGGCGGTCATCGAAGCCCGCCTGGCTGGCGACGCGGACGATGACGGCATCTACCTCGTGCTCGACCCTTCGGGCCGGCGCCTGGGCGGCAACCTCCCGGCGTGGCCGGCGGAGGTGGCGCAGGAGGGCGTCGTTTACGAGTTGCCGGTCCGGCATCACGAGGAGGCCAGCCTGGCACGCTTCCGCCGCTTCGCGCTGCCCGACGGCACCGCGCTGCTGGTCGGGCGCGACGTGCAGGCCCGCGCCGCGTTGCAGCGCCTGCTGGCGGACGTGATGGCTTCGGCGCTCGTTCCGGTCGGCATCCTCGGCTTGGCCGGGGCGCTCACGGTGCGGCGGATGTTCACGCGCATGATGGGGCATGTCGCCAAGACCACGGCGGCGCTCTCGGC
>CAXUIQ010000543.1:1442-3065 GCA_964250815.1 uncultured Acetobacteraceae bacterium | reverse complement strand
GGCGGTATCGGCCGGGTCATGGCCGACAGCTACGCGGCATGCGGCGCGGAGGTGTTCGTATCCGATGTGGACGAGGCGGGGCTCGCGAGCTGCGGCCATCGCGGCATGAGGGCCGACGCCGGCCGGGTCGAGGATTTGGAAGCGTTCATGGACAGCGCGCTTTCCACCCTTGGCGGCCTTGACGTGCTGGTGAACAACGCTGGCATCGCCGGGCCGACTGCGCGCATCGAGGACGTGACGCCCGCCGAGCTCGACGCGACCCTGCAGGTCGACCTCGCCAGCATGTTCCATTGCGCCCGCTGCGCTATCCCGGCATTGCGACAGTCCGGCGGCGGCAGCATCGTCAATCTCAGCTCCGCCGCCGGCAAGTTCGGCTTTCCGCTGCGCAGCCCGTATAGCGCCGCGAAGTGGGGCGTGATCGGCTTCACCCGTAGCCTCGCGATAGAGCTGGGGCCGGACAACATCCGGGTGAACGCGCTGCTGCCGGGCCTGGTGGACGGCTCGCGCATCCGCAGCGTGCTGCGCAACAAGGCGCAGGCGGCGGGCATCAGCGACAACGAGCAGACCGAGCGTTCGGTCTCGACGGTGGCGCTGCGCTGTTTCGTGACCCAGCAGGACATCGCCAACATGGCGCTCTATCTGTGCAGCCCCTTTGGCGCCACGATCAGCGGCCAGGCAATCAGCGTGGATGGCGGGATGGAGGCCCTGAGCTGACGTTCGACGACAAGTTTCGCGCCCGGTTGCTGGACCTGTTCACCTGGCGCCGGGACGTCCGCCGCTTCCGCCCGCAGCCGCTGCCGCCGGGCACCCTGGAGCGGCTTATTGGCATTGCCTGCCTCGCGCCCTCGGTAGGATTGTGCCAGCCGTGGCGCTTCGTCGTGGTGGACAACCTGCAACGGCGGCAAAGGCTGCTGGAGCTGTTCAGGAAGTGCAATGCCGAGGCGCTTGCCGCCTACACGGACGACCGGACCCGCCGCTACGCCGAGCTAAAGCTGGCCGGCATTGCCGAGGCCCCGGCGCAGGTTACGGTGTTCACCGATGCGGGCACTCAAACCGGTCACGGCCTGGGCCGGCGAACCATGCCGGAGATGGCCGAATACTCAACCGTGACGGCCGTGAGCACGATGTGGCTGGCGGCGCGTGCCGAAGGCATCGGACTCGGCTGGGTGTCGATCCTGGACCCGGAACGGACGGCGGAGATCCTCGATGTGCCGCAAAGCTGGCGGCTGATCGGGCATCTATGCCTTGGCTATCCGGACACGGAGACAGAAACTCCGGAGCTTGAACGGGCCGGCTGGGAACGCCGTAGCCCGGTGGCGGCGAGCATCCTGCAGCGCTGATACGCGCTGATGGGGCCGGCTAGATGTTGCCCTGCTCCTCGACGTGCGGCGTGTCGTTGGGGCCATAGTAGAGCGCAGCGCATTCCTCGCGCATCACGCCGCCCACGACCGGTAGGTCTTTGCGATAGGCGTCGCGGATGAAATTCATCGTGTCCAGATGCCGGTCCTCGAAGTACATCCGGTGCACGTCGTCGCGCCCGGCCCCGTAAACGATGCGGTCGATGCGGCTCCAGATGCTCGCCATGGTGCACATGCCGCACGGCTGCAGCGTGGAGTAGAGCGT
>CAXUIQ010000543.1:0-1432 GCA_964250815.1 uncultured Acetobacteraceae bacterium | reverse complement strand
CACGACCCCCCCGCCGCGCGCCGCCGCGCCCGGGGCCGTGCCCCGGGTTTACGCCCCCCCGGGGGCCCGCGCCATGAAATCCAGGTCGGCGTCGGTGGCTGCCTGATGATTTTGCGCGCCGGGCGTCGCGGTCTCGGCGGGTGATTCAATGTTCATTCCTGCCCCAGCGCCGCCGGGGCAGGATAGTTGCAGCGGCTTAGGCGCTCTTTGCCATGATTTCGTCCGCGATGTTGCGCGGCACCGGATCATAGTGGTGGAACTGCATGGTGAAGCTCGCCCGCCCCTTGGTCATGCCGCGGAGCTGGCTGATGTAGCCGAACATCTCCTTCAGCGGCACGTGCGCCCGCACCATCACCGTGCTGCCGGCGCTGTCCTGGCTCTGGATCGTGCCCCGGCGGCGGTTCAGGTCGCCCACCACGTCGCCCACGTGGTCCTGCGGCGTCGTCACCTCCACGTCCATGATCGGCTCCAGGATGATCGGCGCCGCCTTCTTCATGCCGTCCCGGAAGCACGCCTTGGCCGCGATCTCGAACGCCAGCGCCGACGAGTCCACGTCGTGGTACTTGCCGTCCACCAGGCTGTACTTGAAATCGACCGTCGGGAATCCGGCCAGGACGCCCGTCTCGCACTGGTTCTTGATGCCCTTCTCGACCGCCGGGATGTACTCCTTGGGAATCGAGCCGCCGACCACCTTGTTCTCGAACACGATGCCGCCGTTGCGCTCCAGCGGCTCGAACACGACCTTCACCTCCGCGAACTGGCCGGAGCCGCCGGTCTGCTTCTTGTGGGTGTACGTCTCGGTGTGGGAGCGGCTGATGGTCTCGCGGTAGGCCACCTGCGGCGCGCCGATGTTGGCGTCCACGCCGTACTCCCGCTGCAAGCGGTCGATGATGATCTCCAGGTGCAGCTCGCCCATGCCCGACAGGATGGTCTGCCCGCTCTCCTGGTCGGTCTTGAGCCGCAGCGAGGGGTCCTCGCCGGCCAGCTTCTGCAAGCCGAGCGTCATCTTCTCGACGCCGTCCTTGGTCTTCGGCTCGACCGAGATGTCGATCACCGGGATCGGGAACGCCATCCGCTCCAGCACCACCGGGTCCTCGGCCGCCGCTAGCGTGTCGCCGGTGCCGGTGTCCTTGAGGCCCACGAACGCCGCGATGTCGCCCGCCGCGACCTCCTTGATCTCGGCGCGCTTGTCGGCGTGCATCTGGAACATGCGGCCGACCCGCTCCTTGTGCTCCTTGGTCGTGTTCATCACCGTGTCGCCGCTCTTCAGCGTGCCGGCATAGACGCGCACGAAGGTCAGCGTGCCGTACTTGTCGTTGATGATCTTGAACGCGAGCCCGGCGAACGGCGCGTCCGGGTTGGCCGGGATCACCCGGCGGTCGTCGTCCACGTGCTCCTCCTGGCCTTCCTCGGCCGCCACCTTGATGCCGGG
>CAXUIQ010000542.1:1342-3066 GCA_964250815.1 uncultured Acetobacteraceae bacterium | reverse complement strand
CTCCCCCCCTACCGCGGGGGGGGGGGTCTTGCCCCCGATCACCGCGCGGGGTGCTTTCACCCCCCGCCCGGCGGGCGCGTCGTCCGGCGCCGGGTCGGGCGAGGTGGTGCGGCTGCCCCGCCGCGTGGGCAGGCCCGCAAGGTCCACCAGGTCCTTCACCGTGCAGGGCACGCCGTCGAGCGCGCCCAGCGGACGGCCGGCCCGCCAACGCTGCGCGCTTTCGCCCGCGGCTTGCAGGGCGCCCGGGTTCATCACGGCGAAGGCGTTGACCGCCGGGTTGTGCCGGGCCACCCGCTCGATCACCGCCTGCAACGCCTCGACCGGGCTGAGCCGGCCGCGGGCGTAGTGCGCCAGCAGCGCTTCCGCCGACATCAGGGCCGGGTCGGTCATGCTTGGGCCACGGCGGCGGACCAAGGGGAGAGGGCGTCGCTGATCCCGGTGCGGGTCCCGTCCCGGTCCTGGATCAGGTTGGGGCAGGCGAAGTTGACCGGCAGGACCGCGTGTTCCACCACCTCGGTCGGGCCGTCCGCCCGCAGCGCCGCCAGCACGTCCTCCGGCAGGCGGGCGTCGGCGTGGACGGCGGCCGCGTCGGACACGTCGATGCGCGGGTGCTGCGCCGCCGCTTCCGGGTCCATGCCGAAGCCATCGACGAAGGCCAGCACCTGCACCACGGCCGCCATGATGCGTCGCCCGCCGGACGCGCCCGCCGCCAGCACCGGGCGGTCCCCGTCGCGCAGGATCACCGGGCACATGTTGCACAGCGGGCGCTTGCCGGGGCCGACCGAGTTCGCCCGGCCCGGCCGCGGGTCGAACCACATGATCCCGTTGTTCATCAGCACGCCGGAGCCGGGCAGCACCACCCGGCTGCCCATGGAGGACAGCAGGGTGGTCGTCATCGACGCCATCGTGCCCGCCTCGTCGCAGACCGTGAGGTGGGTGGTGCAGCTTTCGGCCGTTCCAGGCTCGGCGTCGCCGAGGCCGGCGAGGCGCTCGGCATAGGCGGCCTTCATGGCGCGGGCCAGGGCCACGAACCACGCCGCGTCCGGCGCGCTGCCGGAGGGCGGGGCCATGCCTTCCAGCACCCGGGCCAGGGTCGGCGCGGCGGTCAGCCCGCCGGCAAGCTGCAAGGTCCGGCCCAGCCACTGCGCGTCCTGGCAGGGCAGCACCGACGCCTCGCACCGGCGCAGGTCGTCGGCGTCCAGCGCGCCGCCCATCGCGGCCACGTCGGCGGCGATGCTTGCGGCCACGTCGCCCTCGTAGAAGTCGCGCAGCCCGGCGTGGGCCAGCCGCTCCAGCGTGTCCGGGAGGCGACCCAACTTGAACGCGCCGGGGTTGCCCTGGTACGGCGGCACCGGCGGCAGGCCGTCGGGCAGGTAGATGCGCGCGCTTTCGGGATAAAGCCGCAGCAACGCCGCGGCGTTGGCGACCTTGAGCGTGGTGAACCAATCCTGCGGCAGCCCGCGCCGCGCCAAGGCGACGGCCGGCGCCATCAGCTCACGCAGCGGCAAGGTCCCGAACCGTCCGTGCAGCAGCGCGCAGCCCGCGACGGCGGACGGCACGGCAAAGGAAAGCGGGCCATGGACGTTGGCGTCGCCCTCCACCTCCGGCCAGGCGAACAGGTCTGCCGCCTTGCGTCCGGTCAGCTTGAAGCGCGCCGGGTCGAGCCGTGCCGGGGCGCGCGGGCCGAAGTCCACCACCTCCGCCCGGGCCGCGCCGGCGCGGTG
>CAXUIQ010000542.1:0-1332 GCA_964250815.1 uncultured Acetobacteraceae bacterium | reverse complement strand
CTGCATCGAAGCGGCGGGGCTATGGCCGGCCGGCAGCGCCGTGGCCACCGCCGCAGCCACCGCGTTGCCGCCGGCGTCCAGCACCGCGACCCCGGCCAGCGCCGCGTCCCGGGACTGCGACACCACCATGCCGCGCCGCCCGGTTGCCGCCGGCTTCCGTACGTGCCAATGCTGCGAAAGGTGCGGCGGAGGCAGAAACGCCATCGGGTTCTCCGTGTTGGAAGGTCATGCTACTCCCGCATGGCTGCCGCAGCCAGCCGCCCGGTTGACATATAAGTGTCGCTGGATGCCCTTGCTTTGCCGGTGTCTGCCGACACACTCCCCATGGAAAGGATTTGCCGCCGCATGAACAGCCGCCCGCGCGTCAGCTTCGTTGTGCCTGCATACAACGAGGAGCGGCTGCTGCCGGCCTGCCTGGCGGCCATCCGGGCGGAGATCGCGCGCACCGGCTGCGATGCCGAGGTCGTGGTGGTCAACAACGCCAGCACGGACGACACCGGACGCATCGCCGCGGAAACGCCGGGGGTGGCGGTGGTGGACCAGCCGATAAAGGGCCTCGTGCAGGCGCGCAGCGCCGGGTTCGCCGCGGCCACGGGCGAGCTGGTCGCCAACATCGACGCGGACACGCTGGTGCCGCCGGGCTGGCTCGACCGGGTGCTGGCGGAGTTCGCGCGCTGCCCGCGGCTGGTGGTGCTCAGCGGCCCTTACGACTACTACGACGTGCCGATCCACATCCGTACGGCAGCGCGCGTATTCTATGCCGTGGGCTTCGCCACCTACGTCTTCAACAAGCGGGTGCTCGGCGTCGGCTCCATGGTGCAGGGCGGGAATTTCGTGCTGCGGCGGGACGCGCTGGCCGGGATCGGCGGCTACAGCGACCGGTTCACCTTCTACGGCGAGGACACCGACATCGCGAGCCGCATGAGCAAGATCGGGGACGTCAGGTTCACCTACGCGCTCACCGCGAAGTCGTCGGGACGGCGACTGCGCGGGGACGGCCTGATCATGACCGGCGTGCGCTACAGCACGAACTACCTTTGGGCCACCTACTTCGGAAAGCCGTTCACCACCGCCTGGAACGACTACCGCTGACGGCGCGTCCCGGACCGGCGGTTGGCAAGGCGCGGCCCGCCGTGCGATCCATGCGCCATGACGGGACCTGAGCCGTGATCGGCATTGACTGGGGCACGACAAGCTTCCGCGCCTATCGGCTGCGCGGCCATGCGGTGCTGGACCGGCTGGCGCTGCCGCTCGGCATCCTGAATGTCCCTGCGGGCGGGTTCGGGCAGGCGCTGCACGACGCCGTGGCGCCCTGGCTCGCCGACGGGGAGC
>CAXUIQ010000541.1:0-3073 GCA_964250815.1 uncultured Acetobacteraceae bacterium | reverse complement strand
CTTGATCAGGTAGATGCGCCCGCGCGGGCTGTCCAGCTCGTCGCCCAGCAGCACGAAGGTGGGGCAGGTGGCGGTGCAGAAGCCGCAGTGCACGCAGGTGCGCAGCACCTTGTTGCTGGACGCGGTGGCCGGATCGGCAAGCTGTTCGGCGGTGAAGTTGGTCTGCATGGCTCTCCTTTGGGCCGGCAACGCCGGCGGGCCTTTGCGCCGGCAACGCCGGCGGGCCTACACGCCGGCGTAGAGCCGGCCGGGATTGAGGATGCCGGCGGGGTCCATGGCGGCCTTGACCCGGCGGGTGATGCGGGCGAGCGCCGGAGCCTCGGGCGGCACCACGTCCACGGCGGCGCGCATCGGCTCGGGCGCGCGAAGCAGGGTCCAGGTGCCGCGCCCGGCCAGCGCCGCGGCGGTGACGCACTCGTGCAAGGCAGGCGGGCCCGCCGCCCAGCCCAGGCCGCCGCCCCAATCGAGGAAGCCCCGCGCGCCGCCGCCGGGCCGTTCGCGGGGCGGACGGAGATGCGCCACCCGGCGGCGCCCGGATCGGCCCGAAGCGGCACGGCGTCGCGGATCGCCTGCCAGGCCGCGCGGCTCGTCTCGTCACTCAGCAGCATCCCCGCGCCGAACTGCGCGAGGCCCTCCCGCAGCCGTCCCAACCGGTATTCGACGCTCTTGGCGAAATCCTCGATCCGCGCCAGCGCGACCGCGCCACGCCCGGCCAACGCCGGCACGCGCTCCGCCGCGTCGGGCGGCAGCCAGGCCGCGCCCGACACGCCGTAAGGCGAGCCGAGCGCCGCCGACAGCGCAGCCACGCCCCGCACGGCATCCAAGCCCGGCAGCAGCAGCGATCCTGTCAGCTCCGCCCGCGGCAGCACCTTGAGCGTCACCTCCGTGATCACCGCAAGCGTCCCGTGGCTGCCGGTCAGCAGCTTGCACAGGTCCAACCCGGTGACGTTCTTCAGCACGCGCCCGCCGGAGCGGATCACCTCGCCCGCGCCGTTCACCGCGCGCACGCCCATCACGTGGTCCCGCATCGCCCCCCAGGCGACCCGGCGCGGTCCCGAGAGGTTGGTGGCGACCACGCCCCCCAGGGTCTGCACCCCCGCCTCCGTGCCCAGCAGCGCCGAAAGGTCCGGGGGTTCCGCGATCAAGCCCTGGCCGCCTTCCGCCAGCTTCGCCTCAAGGTCCGGGATGGCGATGCCGGCGCCCGCGGAGATGATCAGCTCCTGCGGCGCATACAGCGACACTTCGGTCAGGTTGCGCGTGGACAGGCCGTGCGCCGCCTGCACCGGGCGCAGCATTCCCGCCTTGGTGCCGCGCCCCTGGACCAGCAACGGCTCCTTCGCGGCGCGGGCGGCCAGGATCGCGTCCACGACCCCGCCCTCGTGCGCCGGCGCCAGCGCGGCGCTCATGCCCCGATCCTCACGCCACGATGCTCAGGCGGCTGCGGGCAGGTCGGTCGCCGCGGGCGGCTCGACCAGCGGGAACACCTTGCTGGGGTTGAGCAGCCAATCCGGGTCGAAGGCCGACTTGATGCGCCGCTGCTGCTCCAGCTCGGTCTCGGTGAACTGCACGTGCATCAGCTCGCGCTTCTCGACGCCGACCCCGTGTTCGCCGGTGAGGCAGCCGCCAACCTCGACGCAGAGCTTGAGGATGTCCGCGCCGAACCTTTCCGCGTCCTCGAAGCTGCCGGGCAGGTTGGCGTCGAACATGATCAGCGGGTGCAGGTTGCCGTCGCCCGCGTGGAAGATGTTGGCGACCTTGAGGCCGTAGGCGTCGCTCATCTCGCCGATGCGGCGCAGCACGAAGGGAAGCTGCCCCGTGGGGATGGTGCCGTCCATGCACAGGTAGTCCGGGCTGATCCGCCCCACCGCGCCGAACGCCCCCTTGCGGCCCTTCCAGATGGCGATGCTTTCCTCGACGGACTGGCTGACCTTGAGGCTGATAGGCTTGAACGGCTCGCACAGCCCGGCGATGCGGTTCAGGAGGTCGTCCTGCTCCGCGGCGCTGCCCTCCACCTCGATGATGAGCATGGCCTCCGCATCGAGCGGGTAGCCGGCGTGGGCGAACTGCTCGCAGGCGTGGATGGCCGGGCGGTCCATGAACTCCAGCGCCACGGGGATGATGCCGGAGCCGATGATCGCGTCCACCGCGCGCCCGGCCGTCTCGTTCGCGTCGAACGCCACCAGCATGGCGCGCTGGCCTTCCGGCGCCCGCAGGATGCGGACGGTCACTTCCGTGACCATCGCCAGCATCCCCTCGCTCCCGGTCAGGAGGCCGAGCCAGTCGTAGCCGGCGGCGTCCAGGTGCTGCCCGCCGATGTCGAGGATGTCCCCCTCCATGGTCACGATGCGCAGGCCCAGCAGGTTGTTGGCGGTCACGCCGTACTTCAGGCAATGCGCGCCGCCCGAGTTCATGCCGACGTTGCCGCCGATCATGCAGGCAAGCTGGCTGCTGGGGTCGGGCGCGTAGAAGAAACCCTCGGCGGCCACCGCGTTGGTGATGCCGATGTTGGTGACGCCCGCCTGCACGGTGGCGCAGCGGTCGCCGTAGTCAATGTCGAGGATGCGATTCATCCGCATCAGCCCCACCACCACGCTGTCCAACATCGGCAGCGCGCCGCCCGACAGGCTGGTGCCGGCGCCGCGCGGCACCACGCGCACGCCGTTCTTGTGGCAGAAGGCCAGCACGGCCGCGACCTGCTCCGTGGTTTCCGGCAGCACCACGGCGAGCGGGACTTGCTTGTAGGCCGGCAGGCCGTCGGTCTCGTAGGGCTTGAGGCGCAGCGCCTCGCTGATGACGCCCGACGCGGGCAGCAACGCCTGCAGCCCGGCGATGATCTCGGAGCGGCGCGCAATGACATCGGGCTTGGGCGGCGGTTGCGCGATCATGCTGTGTGCTCCCTCGGAATTGCTTTCCCCGAACATGGAACCGGCCAGCGAAGTCGGCAAGACGCAAAAAGCCCCGGGAACAGGCCCCGGGGCGCGTTCAGCGCAACAAGACCGCGAGGATCAGCCTTGGCGCGCCTTCATGCGCGGGTTCTTCTTGTTGATCACGTAAACGCGGCCATGCCGGCGCA
>CAXUIQ010000540.1:0-3088 GCA_964250815.1 uncultured Acetobacteraceae bacterium | reverse complement strand
GACGGTGCTCCTGCTCGTGATCGGCACGCTGAGCGTCCTGCTCGGTACGCAGGTGGGCGGCAGCTCGGGAGCGCGGACGGCCGGCGACGTGGCCACCCTGGCGGCGGCCGCCGTAAGTGCGCTGGCCGTCATGCGGCGGGCGCTGCACAGCAAGGGTGCGCTACGGCGCTCGTGGCTCGCGCTGTCGGCGGCGCTGCGCGCCAGGCCGGGAAGCTGCGGCGTGGCCCGGGCGACATCATGGGACACGGACTGCGCGTTCGCCAGCACGCCGCGCGACTGGGCCAAGAGGCCCGGCACCAGCGCCAGGATCGGGCCGAGCTGGGCGATCTGCGCCTTCAGCGCCGCCACCGTGTCCTCCGCCTGGCGCATCAGGCCGTCGTCGGCCAGCAGCCGCCCGGCCGATCCCTGCCCGGCCTTGATCCCGCCCACGATGTCGTCCAGCGCCGCCATGGCGTGCTGCGCGTGCTCCAGCGTCGGCAGCAGGTCCGCCGTCACCTTGTCGAGCGTCGCGGCGATCGTGTCGGCGGGGTTGGGCGCGACCGTCGCGGTCAGCACCGCGTAGCGCCAGTCCATCGGCACGCCCGTGCCGGTCCCGCGGCTGACATCGACGTAGGCCGCGCCGGCGACGCCGTAGCGGAGGCGGATGGTGGCGGCGCTGTCGCGCTTGATGAACGCCTCCGCCTGCCGCTCGATGGTGGCGAGGGCGTACAGCTCGCCGTCGGGGTTCAGCACGATCTCCCGCACCGAGCCGCCATGGGTGCCGAGCACGTCGATGTCGGCCCCCGCCGCCAGCCCGCCGAACCCGGCCTGCGGCAGGACGATGCGCAGCACGGCGTCCGGACGCAGCCAGCGCCGCAGCACGCCCGCCTCGAACACCGCGCCGAAGAACAGCAGCAGCGCCAGGATCACCAGCGCGCCGACCCACTCGTCGGTGTGGCGCAGCCGCAGCAGTCGCGGCGGGTCGTCGGGGCGGCGCTGCAGCATCACGCGCTCGGCATCGGTTTCAGCCCGTCATCCTGCAAAAGCAGGCGGTGCGCCACCGGAAAACGCTGCGCCTGCCAGAACGGCGCGTCGCGGGTGAAGCAGACCGCCGCCGCCCCGCGGTCCAGCGCCCGCGACAGGAGGTCGAGCAGCGGCGCGGTCAGTCCCGGGCGGTCCGGGGTGATCGAGCTTTCCAGCAGCAGGAGCTGCGGCTCCCCCAGGAACGCCCGCACGCAGGCGGCGCGCATCAGGTCGCCCTCCGAAAGCCGGTCGGGCCGCGCCAGCGGCAGGCCCGGCAGCCCGAGGTGCCGCGCAAGCTCCGTCGCCGACCGGGCCACGGCGTCCTCCGGCTCGCGCGTGTGGTGCAGCCGGGCCAGCATGATGTTGACGTGGGTGCCGAGCATGCCGATCCAGGCGCCCCGGTGGTGGATGCGCCCGATCCGCCCGCGCAGCGCCGCCGCCCGGTCGCGGTCGAGGCCGGCCCAGTCGTAGCCCATGAACCGCGCCTCGCCCCGGCGCAGCGCCGCCATGCCGCTGCACAGCTCGGCCAGCGCCGTGCTGCGCGCGGGGTCCTGCGTCTCGACCAGCGCGCACTCGCCGGGCATCAGCCGCAGGTCGAGCGCGACGTTCGGCAGCGCGCTGTCCTCCGGGGGCAGGGCGGCGGCGAGGAGCAGGGCCGGCCCGGGCGCCATGGGCTAGGCGGCCAGGGTGAAGAGGATGCTGGACAGCATGACCGCCAGGATGCCGTGGACGAAGCCGCGCGGGATCAGGGTCGAAAGGTCGTCGTCCTCGCGGGCGCCGAGGCCCGTGAGGCAGGAACTCAGCCCGACCAGGAAGCCGACGCACAGCAGCTTGACCGGCACCACGAGGTAGTCGCGCACGGTGATGGCCGAGAGCACGCGGTCGAGGAAGGTCCACAAGCTGTCCTGCACGCTGCCGATGGCCCCGCTGACGATGAAGCCGAACACCAGCGCCGTCGCGGCGAAGAGGATGCCGAGGGTGAAGCTGCTGAGCGCGAACGCCAGGGTGCGGGGCAGCACCAGCAGCAGGAACGGGTCGATCCCCTGGGCCAGCATCGCGCGGACCTGCCCGCCGGCCTGCAACGTGCCCAGCTCGGTGACGGTCAACATGCCGCTGCGCCCCAGGAGGATCAGCCCGACCAGCAGCGGCGTCAGCTCCCGCACCAGCACGACCACCAGGATGGAGCCGGTGAGCTGCGCCTGCCCGGCGACGCCCAGCCAGTACAGCGCCTCGTACACCATGCCGACGCCGGCCAGCGAGGCCGTGACCAGGGTGGTCGCAAGCCCGCCGCCGGTGGCCTGACGCATGGAAAGGTTGAACTCCTGGCGCACCGTCCGCCGCCAGGACGCCGGCCGCACCGCCTCCCGCAGCACGCCCCATGACGCCGCGGCCAGCACCAGCGGGAACCCGGCGCGGGCGCGGCCGAAGCGCCCCGCGGCGGCCAGCATCGGCAGGATGGCGCGGGCCCGGCTCAACGGCGGCCGGCCAGGGTGAAGATGCGCGCCGTGCCGATGCGCGGCATGTAGAACACGCCGCGCGGGCGGAACAGGAACTGCTGGCGCAACTGCTCGTAGGCGCGCTCGCTGACCTGGATCGAGCCGCTGTCCACGGCGCTTTCCGCCATCAGCCCCGCCATGCGGATCGCGTCGCCCCACAGGTTGAACAGGCGCGGCTCCTGCCCGAGCGCGCAGCCGAGCGCCGGGCCATGGTCGATGCCGATGTGGAACACCGGCTCCACCCCCGACTGCGCCAGCAGGGACAGGCAGGCGTCCCGCGCGGCCAGGGCGGCGTCGGCCAGGCGCACCGTCGCGAGCGGGTCGGGCGTCGCGGTGCAGCCCGCCGCGGCCACGAGGTCATGGCCCACGAGCTTCATGTAGGGCAGCGCGTATCGCGTCGCGATGCCCTGCATGGCCCGGGCCAGCGCATCCGCCAGCGCCGCGGTGCCCGCCTGGTCGGGCCGGGCCAGGGAGCGCGCGTCCTTGAAGTGCAGGCTCATCGCCGCGACGGAGGGGAAGTGCGCCGCCGCGAGGCCGGACGGGTCCGCATCGGGCGGGTCGGGCACGAGGGCCGCGCTGCGCTCCTGGAG
>CAXUIQ010000539.1:0-3094 GCA_964250815.1 uncultured Acetobacteraceae bacterium | reverse complement strand
AGGTCGTGCATCGGCGGCAGGAACCCGCCCCGCCGCGGATGCCCGTCCGCCCCGAGCCGGTCCGGCGTCGTCCAGTCCTGGAACAGCATCCAATGCCACAACGGCGGCAGCCGCTCCGGCGCCGCCACCCCGAGCGTCGCCGCCAGGCCGTGCAGCAGGTGCGGGCCGACGACATCGGTGCGCGTTTCGGTCCGTCCGACGTAGTCCTCGTGCGTCATGCCGCCAGCACAGGCCCGGCGCACGCCGGGGTCAAGCCCCAATCCAGCCCACGATCCCCGGCCCGGCGCACGCTACCTGTTGTAGTGCATGGATAGGTAGCTGCGCCCGCCAACGCTGCCCGAGGTCAAGGCGACCTTGCTTTGCGCGTCGGCAAGGCTCAGGCCTGCGAAGGTGATGGAGCCGTTGACCGCGGTGCCGGCGCCCGCGAAGGCCGAATGGAACGTCGCCCCGGTATAGCCGGCCACCCCCTCGCCGTCCGCCCAAGCCTGGGTGCTCTTGCCCGGCACGAAGCCCCACAGCGTCACGTTGTCGCCAGGGTGGAAGTTGATGATCGTATCCCAGGTCGTGCCGACGCTGCCGTCCAGGAAGAAGGTGTCCTGCCCGCCATCTGCGCCGGTCGCGCCGGTCAGGAAGTTGGAGCCAAGCCCGCCGTCCAGCACGTTGCTGCCCGCGCTGACCGTCAGCGCGTCGTTGCCGGCGCCGCCCTGCAGGAACGTGTTCGGCATGTTGGCTGCGATGGCGGCGCCGTCGGGGCTGGTCCAGATGTATTGCGATTGCAGGGTGCTCACCGGCCCCGTGTATTGCTGCCCGGCGCTCGTGCCCGCGGCCCCGGGGGTCGTGTCCTGGTAGCTGAACGGCGCGACCGCATTGGCCGTCGAGGTCGTGGTCAGCAGGGTCGAGCCGTTGGGAACCCCGACCTCGCCGAACACCGTGCCGAGGCCCACCGAGGCGAGCTTGAAGTCGCTCGTCCGGTAATTGCCCACCAGGTGCAACTGCACGACCGGGGTGTTGTCCACGCTGGAGAGGATCGTGAGGATGTGGGAGGTCGGGTCATAGGAGTAGCTTCCAGTGTCCAAGCCGTTCAGCCAGATCGTGTCGCCGGCCTGGAACCCGCTGATCGTTCCGGAGAACAGGGTGGCGCCCCTCGAAAGGGCAAACGGGGGCGCGATCTCCAGCTCGCCCGCGTTGTCCAGGAAATTGACCACGGCGGTGTTGCTCTTCCCGTCGAACTCGACCTTGCCGCTCGCGACGTAGAAGGTGCCGCTGGCCGGGCCGCCGACCACCGAGCGCACGTCGGGCGGCGTCCTGGTGCCCGGCGTGCCGCGCACCGAAACCAGGCCGGCCCCGTTGTAGGTCGTGCCCATGATCAGGAACGCCCGGGGTCCGGCCGGCCCCACGCCGCCGACGTTGATCAGGCCGTCGTTGCGGACCGTGCCGTCGATGGTGCTGCCGTCGGCATAGCCGCTGGGTGTGGAGACCTTGAGGACGCTGCCGCTGCCGACGCTTATCACGCCCCCCGCCGCGTTGAGCACGGTGCCGCCTTTGCTGGCGACCGCGCCGGGGTTGACGAGCATGAGGCTGTTGTTCTGCACCGAAACGGTGCCGCTGTTCGTGAACGCCGCCCCGGTGCTCGTCGCAGTGTCGTAAAGGTTGTAGTTGAGCGTGCCCGGCGCGGCCTCGGAGCCGACCTGGATCGTGCCGGCGTTGGCGAACTGCCCTCCGTTGGTCCAGGTCAGCGCGCCCGGGCCGGTCACGTCGATCGCGCTCGCGCCGTCCAGTTGCTCGTTGCTCAGCGCCAGGCTGGCGCTGGCGCCGGTGACGTTGAATTGGTAGGTGCCGGTGGTCAGGGAGACCACGCTTCCGCTCGCGCTCTGCGCGCCCGGCGCCCCGTCGTTGAACGTGATCGTGTCGCCGGGCGCGAACGCCGTGCCGTCCGCGTATTGCGCGGGGTCGTACAGGAAGCCGGACGCGAGATGCTTCCAGGTGTGGCTTGTCGGCACGATATCTCCTCCAGAACGTCTTCGTGTGCGGTTCCATGATGCAGCACGGCTTCGTCCCGTGCGCCATGCCTTTGATGGATTGCCACGGGACAGTCATTTCAGGATGGCCTGCCCGAGGTAGCCGGCTCCAAAGCTGGCCACCTCGCAGGATTGCTGGCAAGACAGAAACAAATAGGATACATTGCCTGGGTCCGAACCCCGCGTGGCCACGCGGCGCGCCTCGGGCCTCACGCCGACCCCGCTTTTTTCCTCATGGGAAACGGCAAGCGTGTCTTTATGCCCGGCCGCGTCAATTTGCCGGTGAACGCGCCGCCGCCCCGGGTCGCACGGTGCGCCAATTCCTCCCCTGGAAGGGGGAGGAATTGACGCACCGGCTCCCAGCCGGGGGCGCGTTGGGGGCCGGAATTGCCGCAAGCACGCCCGAATTGATGCGCGACTTGATGCGCCCGGGCGGGTGGAAATCGCCTAAACCCTTGGAAAGTCTTGAATGCGGGCCGTCCCGCCCCCAACGAATTGATGCGCGAATTGACGCACCAATTGACGCACCCCCGGCCGCGCCAATTGACGCATCTGATGCGTTTCAGGCGAACTGGCTTTCGCTCGGCTGCATCGGGCGCGGCAGGACCGGGGGCAAGGCCGCGATGCCCGTGATCTCCACCCGCCAGGCCGGGTCGGCCAGCCGGGCCTCCACCGTGGCGCGCGCCGGCTTGTGCCGCGGGTCGAGCCAGGCGTCCCAGGCCCGGTTCACCGCGGCGAAGTCCGCCATGTCGGCAAGGTAGATCTGCACGGACAAGAGGAAGGTCTTGTCCGTCCCGGCCTCGTTCAAGAGCGCGTCGATCTGCCGCAGGATGTCCGCCGCCTGCTCCTCCGCCCCGGCGGTGGCGTCGCGGGCGACCTGCCCGGCCAGGTACACGGTCATGTTGTGCGCCACGGCGCCGGATAGCCGGGCCTCGGGCGCGATGCGGCGGATGTTGCGGACGGTCATGCGTAAGGTCCCTCGGCAGTGGCGTGGCCCGGCCAGCCTAGCCCGACCTGTGCCCCCTCGCCAGCCGGGCCAACTGTGCTATCCCCCGCCCCCATGGACGCAGCCGCAA
>CAXUIQ010000538.1:2838-3099 GCA_964250815.1 uncultured Acetobacteraceae bacterium | reverse complement strand
CGGCCCCCCCCGGGGGGGGGCGCGCCCCCCCGGCGCCGGCACTGGGCGCCACCCGCTTCACCGGCCTGCGCCCCGGCGAAAAGCTGTTCGAGGAACTGTTCCATGGCAGCGAGCCGCCGGTGCCGACCGGGCATCCCGGCCTGCTGATGGCCGCTCCCCGCACCGCCGACCCCGCCATCGGCGGGCGGGCCCCCCACCACGTCCCCCCCCCCCGCCGGGCGGGGGCCGCCGGGGGCCCGCGGGCCGGGGGGGGGGGGCTGG
>CAXUIQ010000538.1:0-2828 GCA_964250815.1 uncultured Acetobacteraceae bacterium | reverse complement strand
GGCCATCGTCGGCCGGGCCATCGACGAGGTCGCCGCCGCCTGCCGGGCTGGGCAGGCCGGCTCCGCGCTGACGCTGCTGGGGCGGATGATCCCGGAGTTCGAGCACAACGCCGGCGGCGCGCCCGGGCGCGTGCGCCTGCCTGGAGAATAGCGTGGCCCCGTCAACCGTGCCCTCGGCGATCCCGTTCCTCGACCTCAAGGCGCAGCAGGCCCGCATCGCCGATGCGCTCCGCCCGCGGCTGGATGCCGTGCTGGCGCATTGCCAGTTCGTGCTGGGGCCCGAGGTGGCGGAGCTGGAAGGCCGGCTCGCCGCCTACTGCGGGGCGAAGCACTGCGTCGGCGTCAGTTCCGGCACGGACGCGCTGCAGATCGCGATGATGGCGGAGGGCATCGGCCCCGGCGATGCCGTGTTCCTGCCGGCCTTCACCTACACCGCGACGGCCGAGGTGCCGCTCGTGCTGGGGGCCGTGCCGGTGTTCGTGGACGTCGATCCCCGGACGTTCCAGATCGACCCGGCGCACCTCGCCGCCCGCGTGGCCGGGATCCGCGCCGCCGGACGCCTCCGCCCGCGGGCCTTGGTGGGGGTGGACCTGTTCGGGCAGCCGGCGGACTGGCCCGCGCTGAACCGGATCGCCGCGGCGGAAGGGTTGTTCACCCTTGACGACTGCGCCCAGAGCTTCGGCGCGGCGCTGCACGGGGCCAAGCTCGGCACGCATGCGCAGGCGACGGCCATCAGCTTTTTCCCGAGCAAGCCCCTGGGCGCCTACGGCGACGGCGGCGCGCTGTTCACCGACGACGGCGCCCGCGCCGCGCTGTACCGCAGCCTGCGCAGCCACGGGGAGGGCACGACCCGCTATCAGGTCCTGCGCACCGGGATGAACGGGCGGCTGGACACGGTGCAGGCGGCGGTGCTGCTGGCAAAGCTCGACGTGTTCGACGCGGAGCTGGCAGCGCGCGAGCGGATCGCCGGGGTTTACGACCGCCGGCTGGGCGCCGTCGTCACCCCGGCCCGCGTGCCGGACAGCGCAAGCGCCTGGGCGGTGTATTCCGTGCTGCTGCCGCACGGGACGGACCGTGCCCGCGTGCAGGCGGCGCTGCGGGAGGCGGGCGTGCCGACCGCGGTCTATTACCCCCTCCCGCTGCACCGGCAGCCGGCCTATGCCGGCCACCACGACGGCACGGCGTTGCCGGTGTCGGACGGCCTGTCCGTGCGCATCCTGGCGCTGCCGATCCATCCGGACCTGTCGGTGGCCGACGCCGAGCGGGTATGCGACGCGCTGGCGGCTGCATTGGGCTGAGGCAACCGCTTTGCCCCGGCGGCGTTGCCCCGCCATGAACCAGCCGAAGATACAAACCGACGACCCGCCTCCCGCCGGCGCCAGCCCCGACCACAACCCGACCGGCGAGACGCCGCATGGCATTCCGAAAGGAACCGAGGACCACTCGGCCAAGGCGACGCCCACCAGCGACCGCCAGGCCAGCGAGACGGCGCCCTTGAAGGACGGCGCTTAGCCGTTCAAGGGTTGTCCCGCGGCCACAAGAACGTCAACTCGTGCTTGTTGTGGAACAGGTGGACCAACTGGCCGTGCGGCAAGGCCGCAAACTTGTCCGCCGTCGCATGGTCCGCGGCACCCTGGAACTTCACCGTACACACGATGCGCCTAGTGACTCCTGCCGCGATCCAGCGCTGCACCAGGTCGAACAGCCGTGCCGGGTAGGCGACCACATCGCATACCAGCCAGGCCACCGGCTCGGGCGCCAGGGCGAAGGCGCTCTCGACCACTGGCTCGACCCCGGGCATGGCAACGACGCGCGGGTCGAGCGGCGCTTTGTCCACGGCACGGACCGATGCGCCTAGCGTGGCCAGCACCCAGGTCCAGCCGCCCGGCGAAGCGCCGAGATCCAGGCATCTGTCGCCAGGTCCGGGGTGGGTGCCAAGCCGGGTCAGCGCTTCCCACAGCTTGAGGTAGGCGCGGCTGGGCGGGCCGATGTGGTCCTCCTCGAAGCGGCACTCTCCCAACGCGAAAGGGCTGGTTTTGGCCGGGCTTGCCAGCATCCGACCGCGGTCCAGCAGGGTCCATGCTCCGAGATGCGACGTGGGGGCCGGCTCGGGGAAGCGCAGCGGGCGGGCACGGACCGGAGGCAGGCAGGCCTCGATCAGCGCCGCGCGCCGGTGGTGCAGGGGAGCGTAGGCGGACCAGTTGCGCTGCTGGCTCCGCAGCACACCGGCCGCGGTCGTGATCGACCCGACTTCATGCACTTGCGGCGCGGTCCAGACATCAAGCGCCCAAGCACTCGCAATCGGCGGGTCGGGCGACAGCGCCAGGCGGCCATGCCAGGAGCTGACGGCGACGCCGGCCCGGGCCAGTTCCTCGGCAAGCGGCTGTTCCAGGTCCGCGGCAGCCAAGTAGGCGCTGCCGACCGGCGCCGGCGCGCTCAACGGCGGCGAAGCGCGGACAAGCCCAGCAGCAGCCAGCCGAGCATCAGCAGGCTGCCGCCTACCGGCGCCAAAGCGCCCAAATGCGGCCCGCCGAGCGCGCCCGCATACACCGTGCCGCAGAACAGCAGCGTGCCGAGCGCGAACGCCGCGCCCGCCGCATGGGCCAGCCCCCCGCCGCGCGCTCCCCAAAGGCCGCAGCCCAGCAGCGCCAGGGCGTGCCAGCCCTGCATCTGCACGGCGCTGGCGAGCGCGCGGGCCTCGCCGGCCTCCACAGGGAGGTGCGCCGCCCCGGCCGCGGCCGCCACCGCCCGCAGCCCAGCCAGCCCGCCCAACGCGACCCCGCCGCGATACGAATCCGTGTCCATGGAAGCCATTTACCCGCGCCCGC
>CAXUIQ010000537.1:0-3109 GCA_964250815.1 uncultured Acetobacteraceae bacterium | reverse complement strand
TGATCCAGCAGGCGGTGGCGAACCTGCTGGACAACGCGATCAAGTTCTCGCCCCCCGGCGGCACCGTGACGCTGCGGGCGCGCCGCGTCCCCGGCGCGTGGCCGGAGGCGTTGGAGGTCGCGGTGCTCGACGGCGGGCCGGGCATTCCGCCCTTGGACCAGGCCCGCGCGGCCGCCCGGTTCTTCCGGGGGGAGGCGGCGCGCAACACGCCGGGATACGGCCTGGGGCTGACGCTGGTGCGGGCGGTGGCGGAGCTGCACGGGGGCACCCTGCGCCTCGTGGACGCTTCGCCGGGCCTGGAGGCGCTGCTGACGCTGCCGGCCAGCCGGCAGTCGTCGTTCTACACCTCAGAGGCCCGCAAGCGCGGTTTCGCGGCGGAAGGTGACCACCAGAACGTCCCGGTGGGCGGGCTGCTCGGGATCTAGGGGCTGCACGGGCGTGACGCCATGGAACACCCGGTGGTCGTCCACCAGCGCCGCGTCCATCGGCGCTTCCAAGGTGAAGCTGCCGAGCAGCGTGCGGTCCAGGCCGTGGATGCTGGTCGTGCCGGACGCGATGTTGACCCGGCCGACCATCAGCACCAGCACCCAGTCCACGCCGTCCTGGTGCATGCCCTCGGGCGTCGGCTGGCCGGCCTGGCCTGGCCGCGCCTCGATGCGGAACTGGTGCGCCTCGACGTGCCAGGCCGGCGCGGGCGTCAGGCCGTCGAACAAGGCGTGGCAGAAGCGCAGGATGGCCTGGAACGCGGCGGACCCGGCGGCCGCGGGGGTGACGGGGTCGAACCAGCGGGCGATGCCGCCGTTCAGCGCGTTGTAGTCGCGGCTCTGGTAGTGCGGCTGGTCCGGCTTGCGCACGGCGCCCGCGGCGCTGACCAGGAACGCGGCATGGCGGCGCTTCCGGTAGCGGCCCCCGTCGGCCATGTAGGTGTCAAGGCCCAGGTCGTCCCAGGTGCGGGCGAAGCCGTCCCAATCGGCCAGCCCGGCCGCGCGCAGCGCCTCCGCCATCGCCGGCGCCTGCACAAAGGCGTAGCCGCGGCCCCGCAGCGCCGCCACCCAGGGCCGCGCATCCGAGGACTGCGCATCCGAGGGCCGCGCATCCGAACTGCTCATGCCACTTTTTCCTGGACCGGCCTTTCCTGGACCGGGGCCGGCGGGACCGGGTCTGCCGCCGGCCCGGACGCTGCGCTCAGCACGCGATATGAGGTGAGCGGGCTTTCGATGGCAAGCTCGTCGAAGCGCAGCTTCACCCGGCGGTTCAGCTCGCGGCCCACCGACCAGCGGCTGGCAGGCTGGGTCTTCATCCGCACGCGCAGCACCCAGGCGGTATCGACGAACTTCTCGACGCCCATCACGTCCAGCTCCTCCAGCACCAGCGAGGCCCATTTCGGGTCGCGCCGCATCTCGGCCGCGAGGTCGCGCACCACCGGGATGACCTGGTCCGGCTCCTCGTTCAGGCCCACGCTGATGTCGAGCAGCGCGTAGCCGTAGTCGCGGGTCTGGTTGGTGACGGTGGTCACCGCGCTGAACGGGACGATGTGGACGGCGCCGTCGAGGGCGCGCAGCCGGATGGTGCGGATCGACAGCGCCTCCACCGTGCCGGTCAGGCCGCCGAGCGTCACGATGTCGCCGACCTGCATCGCGTTCTCCAGCAGCAGGAACAGCCCGGTGATCAGGTCCTGCACCAGCTTCTGCGAACCGAAGCCGACCGCGATGCCCACCACCCCCGCGCCGGCCAGCAGGGGGGCGATGTTCACGCCGATTTCGCTCAGCACGGTCAGCCCGACCACGAGGATGATCGTCACCAGCAGGGTCGTCCGCAGCATCGGCATCAGCGTCCGCAGCCGCCCGGAGCGCGCGAGTTGCCCCGCCTCCGTCAACTGGCTCAGGTGCCGCTCCAGCCCGGCGTTCGCCCCCTCCCAGATCAGGACTGCGATCAGGGTGGTGATGCCGATCAGGATCGCGGCCGAGAGGATGCGGCTGCCCAGGTCGCCCTGGCTGAACCAGGACAGCGGGCCGAAACCCCAGACCTGCAGCAATGCAATTCCCGCTGCTGCCCAAAGCATCGACGCAACCGCCAGGCGCAGCACAGGGAAGTAGAAGCCCGCCCGGGCTTTCAGCCCAGGATGCCGCGCGGCAAGGGCCGCCGAGGGCCGCATCGCCCGTTCCAGCCCGCCCAGCACAACAATGCCCAGCAGCCGCGCAGCGATGATCACCGCGCAGGTCGCCAGAAAGAACTGGATCAGCCGGGTGTAGCCGTCGCGCAGCTCAACCGCCCAGACCACCCACAGCGCCACGACAGGAAACGCCGCGAGCAGGTGCCACACGTCCGCCAGCCGGCTGCGCAGCACCGCCCACACGCCGTCCCTGTCCGGCGGCGGGCGGATCAATGCCGTCACCGGCGCGCGGGCCTGCAGGATCGCCACGACCAGCATCACGTGCACCACTAGCGCGAACAGCTTCAGCAGCGCGTCATGCGCGGTGGCATACATGCCGAACATCACCGCGATCTCTGTGACGGTGTAGGTGGCGATGGCGGTGACCGCGATGCGCCGGGTCCAGCGCGACAGGAACGCCGCTGCCCAATCGGAGACGTGCAGCAGCCGCAGCCCAGGCGGGCCCGGCGCCACGAGGAACGCCGTAACGCACAGGATGGCCTGGCACAGCACGGCGGCGTTCATGACGGCGCGGATCACCAGCCCCGTCGTGGCAGGCTGGGCGATGCGGGTGCCGAGCAGCAAGCCGACGCAAGCCGCGAACGCCGCAACCGGAAGCAGGTTGAGCAGCAGCCGACCCAGGAGGTAAGGCAGCCGCGACAGGGTGCCGATCGCCCGGCTGAACCGCTCGCCGCTCCCCTGCTGCGGGGTGCCGCTGGCATCCGCAGGCGCGGGGTCGGCGACGTCCTGGCCTGCATTGCCCGGCGCCCATGCGCCAAGCGTGGCGCGCAGCCGCCGCAGCACGCGCGCCACCCCCACCTGCGCCAGCAGCCCGGTGGCGATGGACAGGGCGAGCTTGCCCGCGGTGTCCAGCACCCGTGCCCGCGCGATGGGGTCGGCGGCCTGCGTCGCCACCCAGCGCCAGAGCAGGGGCAAGTCATTCATCGACTGCACGGC
>CAXUIQ010000536.1:0-3124 GCA_964250815.1 uncultured Acetobacteraceae bacterium | reverse complement strand
GGCGACCGCCGCAGCCGCCGGGTGCGGGCCGGGGCGGCAGGGCAGGGCGCAGCACCCGCGGCCCACGCGCCGGCGTCGTTGCCGGCTCCCGTCCCCGCCCCGGCCGCCATGGCCGCCGAGGAGCCGATCCCGCCCGGCGCCGTCACCAGCCCCATGGTCGGCATCGCCTACCTGTCCCCCGAACCCGGCGCCACCCCCTTCGTCACGGTCGGCAAAACGGTCGCCGCCGGGCAGACGGTGATGCTGATCGAGGCGATGAAGACCTTCAACCAGATCAAGGCGCCGCACGCCGGCACCGTGGCCCGCATCCTGATCGCCAGCGGCGAGCCGGTCGAGTACGCCCAGCCGCTCATGGTCATCGAGTAGTGTTCCACAAGGTCCTGATCGCCAACCGCGGAGAGATCGCGCTGCGCGTCCAGCGCGCCTGCCGCGAGCTGGGCATCCCCACCGTGGCGGTCCACTCAACCGCCGACACCGACGCCATGCACGTGCGGCTCGCGGACGAGAGCGTGTGCATCGGCCCGCCCCCGGCGCGGGACAGCTACCTCAACATCCCGGCGATCCTGTCGGCCGCCGCCGTCACCGGGGCGGACGCGGTCCACCCGGGCTACGGCTTCCTGTCGGAGAACGCGCGCTTCGCCGAGATGGTGGAAGCGCACGGCATGGCCTTCATCGGCCCGTCGCCCGCGCACATCCGCATGATGGGCGACAAGATCGCGGCCAAGGCGGCGATGGCGTCGCTCGGCGTGCCCCTGGTGCCCGGCTCGGACGGCGCGGTGGCGGACCTCGACCAGGCGCGCGCCGTGGGGCAGCGGGTCGGCTACCCCGTGCTGGTCAAGGCGGCGGCGGGCGGCGGCGGGCGCGGCATGAAGGTGGCGCACTCCGAGGACGAGCTGGAGGAGGCCTGGACGGTCGCGCGGACCGAGGCGCGCACGGCGTTCGGCGACGACGCGGTGTACATCGAGAAGTACCTCGACCGGCCCCGGCACATCGAGCTGCAGGTGATGGCGGACGCCTACGGCAACGTCGTGCACTTCGGGGAGCGCGATTGCAGCCTGCAGCGCCGGCACCAGAAGCTGCTGGAGGAGGCCGGATCGCCCGCGCTTTCCGCCGCGGAGCGGGACAGCCTGGGCGCCGTGGTGACGGCGGGGCTGCGGCAGCTCGGCTACCGCAACGCCGGCACGCTGGAGTTCCTGTACCAGGACAAGCAGTTCGCCTTCATCGAGATGAACACCCGCCTCCAGGTCGAGCACCCCGTCACCGAGATGGTCTGCGGCGTGGACCTGGTGCGCGAGCAGCTCCGCGTGGCGGCCGGGCAGGCGCTCGGCTACGGCCAGGCGGAGATCGAGTTCCGCGGCCACGCCATCGAGTGCCGGGTGACGGCGGAGGACCCGGAAACGTTCATGCCGACGCCGGGCCGGGTGGACGTGTTCCACGCGCCGGGGGGCCTGGGCGTGCGGGTGGACAGCGCGCTGTATGCCGGCTACGTCGTGCCGCCGTTCTATGACAGCATGGTGGCCAAGCTGATCGTCCATGCGCCCACCCGGGCGGAGGCCATCGCCCGCATGCGCCGGGCGCTTGGCGAGTTCGCGGTGCAGGGCATCAAGACGACGCTGCCGCTGCACCGCCGCATCATGGACGCGCCGGAGTTCCAGGGCGGCGACTACACGATCCATTGGCTGGAGCGTTTCGTTTCCAGCGGTTGACGCCGGTGCGGCCGCCCGGGTGCAGGGGGTTTCGGTTCGGGGCCCGCTGCGCAATCAAACGTGATAGGATATTGGCAGACCGGAGCAGGCAGGCCACGATCCCACCATGTCGCGCAGAACCATCGAAGTGACCCCGGAACTGCTGATGCGGGCCTACCGCGCCGGGCTGTTCCCGATGGCGGAAACGCGGCGGGGAGCGCGGCTTTACTGGCTCGATCCGGAGCTGCGCGGCGTGCTGCCGCTGGACGGGTTCCGCCTGCCGAAGCGGCTGCTGCGCACCGTGCTGTCGGGGCGTTACCAGGTCACCAGCAACCAGTCCTTCGCCGCCGTGGTCGCCGGCTGCGCCGCCGCCGCGCCGGGGCGGGAGGACACCTGGATCAACGCCGACATCGAGCGGCTGTTCGGCGACCTGCACCGCCGGGGTTGCGCGCACTCGGTGGAGTGCCGGCAGGACGGCGCGCTGGTGGGCGGGCTGTACGGCGTGTCGCTGGGCGGCGTGTTCTTCGGGGAAAGCATGTTCAGCGTGGCGCGGGATGCGTCCAAGGTGGCGCTGGTCCATCTGGTCGCGCGGATGCGGCTGGGCGGCTACACCTTGCTCGACACCCAGTTCGTCACCAAGCACCTGGCGCAGTTCGGCGCCGACGAAATCCCGCGGGAGCGCTACAAGGCCCTGCTGGCCGCCGCGGCGCAGGCTCCGGCGCAGTGGCTGCCCGACCCCGACCCGGCCGCCTTGGAAGCGGAGATCAGGCTGCTGTACGAGCAGTCGCCGCGGTTCGAGGCGCTTCTGGCTGAGACCGGCTTCACCGAAGGCGAGGCATGACGCGGCGCGCCCTGGCCGCAGGGGCGTGCGCCCTGGCCCTGCTGCCCGCCGCGGCGCCGGACCGCCCGGCGCTGGCGCCGACGCGGGAAGCGTCGGTGCTGTACCGTGTGGTCAACGAGGGCGCAGCGCCGATCGAGGTGCGGGTCACGTCCGCGGCCGGCGGCTCCCCCATGCGGCTCGACCTGCCCGACCGCACCTACATGCTGGTCGATCAGGCGGAGCGGCGCATCGCCGTGGTGGTGCCGGATGAGCAGATGGTGCTGGACGTGCCGTACCAGGACGGGCCGCAGACGTACTTCCAACTGAACGACCGGATGCGCTTCACCCGGCGCGCGCCCGGCACGGTCGCCGCGGTGCGCTGCACCGTATGGGACGTGGCGGTGGACAACGCCCACGGTTCCATGTGCATCAGCGACGACGGCCTGATGTTGCGCTCCTCCGGGGTGGACGAGGCCGGGCACCGCAACCTGATCGAGGCCGTGAGCGTCAGCTTCGCCCCGGCGGCGGCGGACGAGTTCGTGCCGCCTGCCGACTTCAGCCGCATGGCCGCAGGCCTGAACGGCCCGGTGCCGGCCGCGCCGGCCCCGGCCTCCCCTCC
>CAXUIQ010000535.1:0-3132 GCA_964250815.1 uncultured Acetobacteraceae bacterium | reverse complement strand
CGACCAGCATGATCGCGTTCTTCTTCACGATGCCCATCAGCAGCACGATGCCGATGATGGACAGCACGTCCAGCTCGCCCCCGGTCGCCAGCACGGCGAGCAGCGCGCCCAGCCCGGCCGAGGGCAGGGTCGAGACGATGGTCAGTGGATGGATCAGGCTCTCGTAGAGCACGCCGAGCACGATGTAGATCGAGATGAGCGCCGCCCCGATCAGGAAGGGCTGGCTGGCGAGCGACTGCTGCAGGAACTTGGCGTTGCCCGCGAACTCGGTGCGCACCCCCTCCGGCATGCGCAGGTCGCGGGCAGCCTCCGTGACCAGCGCGATGGCGTCGCTTTGCGAGGGGCGGGGCAGCGGGTTCACGGTGCTCGGGGCCGACGGGACCTGCGCCTGGGGGCGCACGGTACGCGGCGCCGTCGCGCGGTCGGTGCGGACCACGCTGCTGATCGGCACCTGCTGCCCGCCCGTGCCGGGCACGTAGAGGTGGTCCAAGAGCGCCGGGTCGGTCTGAAGCTCCGGCAGCGTTTCCAGCACCACGCGGTACTGGTTGCGCTGGGTGTAGATCACCGAGATCTGGCGCTGCGAGTAGGCGTTGCTCAGCGCCGCGTCGATGGCGCTCACCGGGACGCCGAGGCGGGACGCCGCCTGCCGGTCGATGGAGACGTTGGCCTGGGGACCCGGGCGGTCCTGGTCGCTCGACACGTCCTCGATGCCCCGCACGCCGCGCAGCTTCTCTTGCAGCTTCAGCGTCCATTCCCGCAGCTCGTCCAGGTTCTGGTCGAGCAAGACGAACTGGAAGCCGGTGCCGCCCGACCGTCCGCCGCCGCGGAGGTCCTGCGCCGACCACAGGTTGGTCTCGATGCCCGACATCTGCTTGAACTTGGGCCGCAGCCGGGTCAGCACCTGCTCGCTGCTGATCCGGCGCTCGGACAGCGGCTTCAACGAGATCGTGAGCTGCCCGCGGTTGATGCTGGACCAGCCGTTGGTGATGCCGATGGTGCTGCCGACGCCGTCCACCGCCGGGTCGGACAAGAGGGCGTCCACGACGAGCTTCTGCCGGGCGGCCATGGCGTCGAAGCTGATGTCGGGGCTGGCGGTGGTCTGGCCCATCAGCAGCCCGGTGTCCTGGATCGGCAGGAAGCCCTTGGGCACGTATCCGTAGAGCTTCACCGTGCCGACCACGACCGCCAGCGTCACCAGCAGCATGAGCTTGCGCCAGCGCAGCGCCCAATCCAGGCTGCGCAGGTAGCCGCGCTGCGCGCCGCGGAACCCGCGGTCCACGATCCCGTCGATCCAGCCCCAGACGCCGCGCGGCGGCGCGTGCGGCCCCATGAAGCGCCCGCACATCATGGGGGTGAGCGTCAGCGACACGACGGCCGACAGCCCGATCGCGACCGTCAGCACCATCGCGAACTCGTGGAACAGCTTGCCCAGCAGGCCGCCCATGAACAGGATCGGGATGAACACCGCGACCAGCGAGATGCTGATGGACACCACGGTGAAGCCGATCTGCCGCGACCCCACCAACGCCGCCTGCATGGGGGACAGCCCGAGCTGCTGGTGGCGGAAGATGTTCTCGATCATGACGATGGCGTCATCCACCACGAAGCCGACCGAGATGGTCAGCGCCATCAGCGAGAAGTTGTTGAGGCTGAAGCCCAGCAGGTACATCGCCCCCAGCGTGCCCGCGAGGCTGAGCGGCACCGTCACCGCGGCGGCCAGCGTCGGCACTAGGCGGCGCATGAACAGCGCCACCACCATGAGCACCAGCCCGATGCTGATGAGCAGGGTCCATTCCACGTCCGCGACGCTGGCCCGGATGGTCGCGGTGCGATCGGAGATGGTGGCCACGCGGATGTCTGGCGGAATCCATCTCAGCAGTTGCGGCAGCGCCGCGCGCACCCGGTCCACCGTGTCGATCACGTTGGCTCCGGCGGTCTTGGTGAGCGTCAGCAGGATCGCCCGCTTCGTGCCTTCCCAGGCCGCGAGCTTGGTGTTGGCCACGCTGTCCAGCACCTCCGCCACGTCGCCGAGGCGCACCGTGGCGCCGCCCGCCGTCTTCAGCACCAGCCGGGCGTAGTCGGCAGCCTGCGTGATCTGGCCGTTCAGCTCGATGGTTTCCGCGCGCTGCGGCCCCTGGAAGCCGCCGACCGGGCCATTCACGTTGGCGTTGCGGATGGCCGTATAGACATCCTGGCTGCTGAGGCCCGCAGCGCGCAGCGCCGCCGGGTTGAGGCGCACCCGCACGGCGGGCTTCTCCGCGCCGTTCACCTGGACTTGGGCCACGCCCTCGATCTGGCTCAGCCGCTGCGCCAGGATGGTGTCGGCGGCGTCGAAGACCTGGGCGGGGCCGAGCACGTCGGAGGTCATGGACAGGGTGAGGATCGGCATCTCGGCCGGGTTGAACTTGCGGTAGTACGGCCGGGTCGGCAGGTCGGAGGGCAGGTCGGTGTAGGCGGCGTTGATCGCGGCCTGCACGTCGTGCGCCGCGCCCTCGATGGGGCGGTCGATGTCGAACTGGATGACGATGGACGTGCTGCCGGTGCTGCTGGTGCTGGTGATCTCGGTGACGCCCGGGATTTCGCCTAGGCGGCGCTCCAGAGGGGCGGCGATGCTGGCGGCCATGGTCTCCGGATCGGCGCCGGGGCGGGCGGCGAACACCACGATGGTCGGGATATCGACGCTGGGCAGCGGCGCCACCGGCAGGAACCGCACCGCGGTCAGCCCGATCAGCAGCAGGCCGAATGCCAGGAGAAAGGTCGCGACTGGGCGGCGGATGAAGGGGGCGGAGATGTTCATTCCGCCGGGGCCGCCGCCGCGCCCCGCGCGAAGCGCAGCCGCGTCCGCTCGAACGCCAGGTAGATCACCGGCGTGGTGTAGAGCGTCAGCACCTGGCTCAGCAGCAGCCCGCCCACGATGGTGAGGCCCAAGGGGTAGCGCAGCTCCGACCCGGTGCCGCGCTCGACCACCAAGGGCAGCGCGCCCAAGAGCGCCGCCGCGGTCGTCATCATGATCGGGCGGAAGCGCAGCAGGCACGCCTCGGTGATCGCGGCCAAGGGCGAGAGGCCGCGCGTCCGCTCCGCTTCCAGCGCGAAGTCGATCATCATGATCGCGTTCTTCTTCACGATGCCCAT
>CAXUIQ010000534.1:0-3136 GCA_964250815.1 uncultured Acetobacteraceae bacterium | reverse complement strand
GCGAGTTCACCGATCCCGCCGCGGGCTTCCGCCTGGTGCGTTGGCTTTACGCCCTGTGCTGGACCGGCTCCGACCGGCCCAGCGCCCTGTTCGATCGCGCCGTGGCCTGGCTCATCACCAACAAGGTCCTGCTGCCGGGCGCGACGGTGCTGGAGCGCCTGATCGCCCGCGTGCGGGCGCGTGCCGCCCAGCGCCTCTGGCGCACCCTGGCACGCGGCGTGGCCGCGGCGCAGCGCACCAAGCTGGAAGCCTTGCTGCTGCCCGGCGAGGGCGGGCGGCAGAGCGCCTTTGACCGGCTGCGCGACGGCCCCGTGCTGCAGTCTCCCGCCGAGTTGGGCCGGGCCGTCAAGCGGCTCGACGAGGTGCGCGCCCTGGCCGACGGCCTGCCGCCGACCGACCAAGTGCCGCCGGGACGTGTTGCGGCCCTGGCCCGCCACGCAGGCGCTGCACGTGCCCAGGCCGTGGCAAGAATGCCCAAGGCGCGGCGCGCGGCCACGCTGCTGGCCTACGTGCGCACCCTGGAGGCGACGGCGCAGGATGACGTGCTCGACCTGTTCGACGCCGTGGTCACGCGCCTCTCCGCCGACGCCGAGGAGGCCGGCGAGCGTGCCCGGCTGCGCACGATCCGTGACCTCGACGCCGCCGCGCTCCGGCTGGAAAAGGCCTGCGCAGTGCTGTTCAACGAGAACACGCCCGATGCCGCGGTGCGCGCGGCCGCGTTCGAGGCGGTGACGCCCGACGCGCTGCGGGCTGCGATGGCGCGGGTGACGGAACTGGCGCGCCCCGAGGCGAGCAGCCCCTACGTCGCCGAACTGCGCGAGCAGGCGCGGCGGTTGCAGTTCCTGCCCGCCTTGCTGCGCACGGTGCGCTTCGGCGCCGTGCCGGCAACGCGGCCGGTGCTGGACGCCGTCGAGCACCTGCGCGCCTTGGCCGAGGAACGGACGGCGGGCAAGCCGCCGTTGGCCTGGGTGCCCAAGGGATGGCAGGACGAGGTCGTGCGCCCAGACGGCGGCGTGGACATGGCCGCCTATCGCGTCTGCCTGCTGCTGCGGATGCGCGCGGCCCTGCGCCGGCGCGACCTGCACACGGAGCCCAGCCTGCGCTACGCCGACCCGCGCAAGGGCCTGCTGGAAGGAGCCGCTTGGGAGGCGGCCCGCCCGGCGGTGTGCCGCTCCCTCGGCGTTTCCGCAGCGGCAACGGAGGAGCTGGGCCGGCTCGGGGCGCGGCTCGATGCCGCCTGGCGGGAAGCGGCCGAGATGCTGCCCGCCAGCACTGCGATGCGGCTGCGCAGTGGCGAAGACCCCGGCTTGGTGCTGGCCGCCCTCGACAAGCTCGACGAGCCGCCAAGCCTCCTGGCGCTGCGCGCGGCGGTTCAGGCGCGGATGCCGCGGGTGGACCTGCCGGAGATCCTGCTCGAGATCCACGCCCGCACCGGCTTCCTCGACGCCTTCACCCACGCCAGCGAGGCCGGAGCGCGGGCCGCGGGGCTGGCGACGAGTCTCAGCGCGGTGCTGCTGGCCGAAGCGTGCAACACCGGCTTCGAGCCGCTCCTGCGGGTCGATGTGGCCGCGCTGCGTCGGTCGCGGCTGAGCTGGGTCAAGCACAACTACCTGCGCGCCGACACGCTGACGGCCGCCAACGCCCGGCTCGTCGCGGCGCAAGCTGCCATCCCGCTCGTGCGTGCCTGGGGCGGGGGCGACGTGGCATCCGCCGATGGTCTGCGCTTCGTGGTGCCCGTGCGCACGATCCATGCGGGGCCGAACCCGCGCTACTTCGGCCAGAAGCGGGGCGTGACCTGGTACAACCTGATGTCCAACCAGTTCAGCGGCCTGAACGCCATCGTGGTGCCCGGCACGCTGCGCGACAGCCTGGTCCTGCTCGCGGTGGTGCTGGAGCAGGAAACGGCCCTCGCCCCCACCGAGATCATGACGGACACCGGGGCCTACGCCGACACCATGTTCGGCATCTTCCACCTCCTGGGCTATCGCTTCAGCCCCAGGATCGCCGACGCCGGCGGCGCCCGGTTCTGGCGCATGGACCGCCAGGCTGACTACGGGCCGCTGAACGACCTCGCCGCTCACCGCATCAACTTGCGGGCCATTGAGCCGCAATGGGACGACCTGCTGCGCCTTGCGGGCTCCCTCAAGCTGGGTGTGGTGCAGGCCGCGGGCCTGGTGCGCACCCTCCAGGTTCGCGACCGGCCGACGCCGCTGGCCCGCGCGCTGACCGAGCTGGGCAGGATCATCAAAACGCTGCACCTGCTGGAATTCGCCTGCGACGAGGCATTCAGGCGCCGCATTCTCGGCCAGCTCAACCGGCACGAACGCCGCCACCGGCTGGCGCGCACGGTGTTCCACGGCAAGCAGGGCGAGTTGCGCCAGCGCTACCGCGAGGGCCAGGAAGACCAACTCGGGGCGTTGGGTCTCGTAGTCAACGTCGTGGTGCTCTGGAATACCATCTACTTGGATGCGGCGCTGAACCAGCTCCGCGCCGAGGGCTTCGACGTGCGCGACGAGGACGTGGCCCGCTTGTCCCCGCTCGGCTTCGAGCACATCAACATGCTGGGCCGCTACGCCTTCATCCTGCCCGACGTCGTCGCCCGCGGCGGACTCAGGCCGTTGCGCGACCCCACACTCCACGATGACGAGGGCTGAAACCGACTTTCTGCTCCGCTGCTACCCAAGGTCCGCGAGGCAGTGCCCGATGGGTATGGAGTTACGGCAGCAATCGAACCGAAACTGCTGCACCACTAACGGGACCTTCTTCAATATTCGTATTCGTGTTCTTCATCATTAATCGTATTGAAAATAAAATATCCGGTGTCTATAACATTAGAAATATCACAACACCGAACAAAACCGGTCCTACGATTTACTCTATTCTCATCAGAATAGTTAACACAGCCAACTATACAAAGCAATCTTTCCCCTTTTTGAAGGGCTTCGATATGATAAATTTCTGGAATAAATTTAGAACTTTGAGTCAAGATTTCAAAGTCGCCAGATGCTAATCTTTCTTTATTACTTGTACATACCATTAATTGGAGACTACTTGGAACTTTATCAGCTTTTGATTTAAGAAAAATGCATGCCTCAACACTTCTAATTATAGCAGGAGAATCTCCAGTGTTTACAAT
>CAXUIQ010000533.1:0-3138 GCA_964250815.1 uncultured Acetobacteraceae bacterium | reverse complement strand
GCACGTGGGTGCCGGACTGGTGGATGTCGAGCAGGTAGTCGCGGTAGCGCGGGGTGCCGACCGGTCCGAACCGCTCGTCCAGAATTACCTCGGCGAAGCCCAGGATGCCGTTGAGCGGCGTGCGCAGGTCGTGGCTGAGCTTGGCCAGGAAGTCGGCCTTGGCGGCCTTGAGGCGCGCCAGCGCGGCCAGGGCCCGGTCGAGGCGCTCGGTCGCTGAGGCGTCGCGCAGGCTCACGCCGAACAGGCCCGGCCCGAGCCGCCGCCCGGCCTCCTCCAGGCTGCCGGCGCCGCCGAGCGCCGCAAGCCCGGCCCGGGCGCGGCGGCGGGCAGCGGACAGCTCCAGCCCCTTGGCCAGCGCCACCGTCCATGTCAGGACGGAGGCGAGCGCCAGGCCGGCGATGACGGCTTTCACCACCCAGTCCGCGTGGGCGATCATGCCATAGGGCGAAAGGTCCTGCGGCAGCGTCGCGGCGACCGACCGTGCCGGGGCGGCGAGCGAAGCGTCCTGCGCGATGGCGGACAGGGACGCCAGCAGCAGGGGCGCGAGGGCCACGGCGCAGCGCGCGCCGCGCCCTGTCCGTCCGGCAAGGAGACGGCCCACGCGGGATCGGCGGTCGGCCCGGGCAGCGTGGGGCCAGGCAGCATGGGACATGCGGATGCTTCCAATTTCCCGGGGTCCATCGCACGGGATGGCATGGCGTCTCAAGATGGGTGCGCAACCGGCGACGGCCGCGTCCGGCCACCCCGCCCTCGCCTATCCCGCCAGGAACGCCGCGACCGGTCCGCCGATGGCCTCCGCCGCCTCCTCGTGCAGCCCGAGCGATCCCGGCACCCACTCCACCGCAACGTCCGGGCTGCGGGCAATCGCCGCCATCTCGGCCTTCGACTTCGGCGGGGTCGCGGTGCCGCACAGCGCCAGGGTCGGGGCCGGCGGCGGCGTCAGCAAAGCCTGGAAGCTTTCCCGGTCCGGCAACAGATCGAGCGCGCCGGTGACAAAGGCGGCCGAGGCGAAGCGCGCGCCGGGCTGGCGCGCAATTCCCCGCTTGGCCGCCACGAACTCCGGCGTCACCAGGGCGGCGTCGGCATAGACGTGCCTGCCGTACATGGCGCCGATCATCCGGGGATGGGTGTTCAGCCAGTAGAGCGCCTCGCCGACGGCGGGCGTCCGCACCAGCGACCGCAGGAACGCATAGGCCTGCGGGCGCGGCCCCCTGGCGGGCGGCAGGGGGCCGCGCCAGGGCGGCGCCAGCAGCACGATGCGGCGCCACAAGCCCTGCTGTTGCCGGCCAAGGGCGAGCGCATAGCCGCCCGCGTGCCCCGCCGCGGCCACGGCGCTGCCCGCGGGCATCGCGGACGCGCAGAAGTCGGCCAGGAAGCGTCCGTAGAGCGCCGGCCCGTAGCCGAGCCGGCCGCGGGTGGACGCCCCGAAGCCGGGCCAGTCCAGCAGGGTGCAGGCGAAGCCCGCCGCCGCCAGCCGGGAGGCGAGCGGCCGCATCTCCTCCCGGCTCGACACCGTGCTAAGCGCCGGCAGCAGCAGCGCCGGCCGGCCCGTCCCCAGGACCTCGTATGCCGCCTCGACCGGCCGCCCCTGCCAAGCCCAGGAGAACCGCCGCACGGCCCCCACGCTCAAGCGTACGGCACGGCGCTTCCGTCCCCGGCCTGGCTTGTCCCGGTCTTGCACGGGCCGCAGGTGCCCGTCAGCTCCACCGTCCGCCGGTCGAGCGCGAAGCCGAGCCGGTGGCCGAGGCTCTCCGTCGCCGCGGCCATCTGCTTGTCCTCGGCCTCCACCACGGCGCCGCACTGCCGGCAGATCAGGAACTGGACGGCATGGGGGTGTTCCGGGTGGTCGCAGGCAATGAAGGACCGGGTGGTTTCCAGCCGGTGCACCAGCCCGTGCTCGACCAGGAAATCGAGGCAGCGGTACACGCTCGCGGGGGTGACGGACGCATCCTCCGGCCGCAGCAGGTCGCGCAGCTCGTAGGCGGACAGCGGACGCCTGCCCTCCAGCAGCTTGCCCAGCACGGCCCGGCGCTGGCGCGTCATCCGCCCGCCGCGCCGCCGGCAGATCGCGTCCAGCGCGTCGAGGGCGCCGGTCCCTGGCGTGACGCTCATGGCAGGCTCCTCATCGGGGCCGCGCCCCGGTCAATCATTCCTGCATGTTAGCACAACGCGGCCCGCAGCGCCGCAAGGCAGCGCGCCACGTCGGCCTCGTTGGCCCAAACATGCGGGCTGAGCCGCAGCCCGCCCAGGCGGTCGCTGGCGAACACCTTGTCCGCGCGCAGCCGCCCGATCAGGCCCTCTGGCAACCCGCCGGGCACCCGCAGGCCCAGGATGTGCGGGCACCGCAGCGCACGCGGCGGGACGAGGAGGCCCATGGACGCGGCCCCCTCCGCCAGCAGGTCGGTCAGCGCCCGCAGCCGCGCCGCCACGGACGCGGCGCCCCAGCCGGCGACCAGCTCCATCCCGGTCGCGGCCATGGGCAGCGCCACCCCGTCGTTGCGCTCGCCCTTGTCGTAGCGCCGGGCGCCGGCGGCGGGGGAGCGGTTGCCGGCGTTCTCCTCCAGCGGCAAGCCATCCTGTCGGTGCGGCGCGGCGTAGAGGAAGGCGAGGCCGTAGGGGCCGAGCGTCCATTTGTAGGTCGGAAAGGCCAGGAAATCGGGCCGCAGCCGGGACACGTCGAGCGGCACCGCGCCCACCGCCTGCGTCGCATCCACCACCAGCGCGGCCCCGGCGGCGCGCACCGCCGGAGCCAGGCGTTCGAGGTCGATGACCGTGCCGTCGGACCAGTGCAGCGGCGTGAGCGTCGCGACCGCCAGCGGCGGCGCGCCCGGCCGGGCCCTCGCGTCCAGCAGCGCCGCGGTCCAGTCCCCGTCAGGCGGCCGCGGCACCGCCTCCACCAGGCGGCCGCGCTCGGCGGCCCGCCGGGCCCAGGCATGGCATTGGGACGGGAACTCGTCCGCAACGCGCAGGATGCGCCCGCCCGGCGCCGGATGGAGGTTGCGCGCGGCGGTGGCGATGGCGTGGCTCACCGAGCCGACGATGGCAATGTCGTCTGTATCGGCCCCGATCAGCCGGGCCGCCGCCGCCCGCGCCCGCTCCGCCCAGGCCGCGTCCCCGTCGCGGGGGTGCTCCCAGGGC
>CAXUIQ010000532.1:0-3149 GCA_964250815.1 uncultured Acetobacteraceae bacterium | reverse complement strand
CAGGCGCAGAAGATGGAGGCGGTGGGCCAGCTCACCGGCGGCGTCGCCCACGACTTCAACAACCTGCTGCAAGTGGTCCTGAGCGGCCTGACCCTCATGGAGCGCACGGCCGACCCGGAGCGCCGGGCGCTGCTGCTGGACAGCGTGCGCCGGGCGGCGCAGCGCGGGGGCGAGCTGACCAAGCGGCTGCTGACGGTGGCGCGGCGCCAGTCGCTGCGCCCGGAGGCGATCGACCTCCATGCCTGGCTCGACGACGGCGCGGCGGCGCTGCTGACCCGCACGCTGCGCGGCGACATCCGGACCGAGCTGCGCGTGCCCGCGGACCTGCCGCCGGTGCAGGCCGACCCGGACGAGCTGGAGCTGGCGGTCCTGAACCTCGCGGTGAACGCGCGGGACGCGATGCCGGGCGGCGGCACCCTCACCATCACCGCGGAGCCGGCGGCCCTGGACGGCGTGTCCGACCCGGACGGGCTGCGCGGGCGCTTCGTCCGCCTCACCGTGGCCGACACCGGCACGGGCATGTCGGAGGACATCCAGGCCCGGGTGTTCGAGCCGTTCTTCACCACCAAGGGGGTGGGGCAGGGCACCGGCCTGGGCCTCGCCCAGGTGTACGGCTTCGCCCGGCAGAGCGGCGGCGGCGTGCGCCTGTCGAGCCGCCCGGGCCAGGGCACGGCCGTGTCCCTGCTGCTGCCGGTGTCGGACGCCCTGCCCCGCGCCGCGGCGCTGCCGGACAACGCAGTGGCGGCGCAGCCGGTGCTGGGAGCGGCGGTGCTGGTGTGCGAGGACAACGACGACGTGGCGGCGCTGGCCGTCGATATGCTGGAGCAGTTGGGCCACCGCCCGACGCGGGTGGGCACGGCGGCGGCGGCGCTCGGCGCGCTGGAGAACGGGCGGCCGGTGGACCTCTTGTTCACCGACGTGCTGATGCCGGGCGGCATGGACGGCCTGGCCCTGGCGCGGGAAGCCGGGCGGCGGCGCCCGGGCCTGCCGGTGCTGCTGACCACCGGCTACACCGGGGCGGGCGCGTCCGCCGTGCCGCGCGGCGTGCCGGTGCTGCGCAAGCCCTACAAGCTCGCGGACCTCGCGGAGGCGCTGCAATCCGCCCTGGCCGCCGCCCCCGCCCCGGCGCTGGCGGCGGGGTAGCCGGGCTTCCAACGATGAGGGTGCTCCCCATGGCGACGCTGCTCGGAAGCCTGCTGCTCGGCGCGTGCTCGGCCTTCGGCATCCGCGGCGGCACGGAGGAGCCGCGGCACAGCACCGTGGAGCGCCTGGGTCCCGTGGAAATCCGCCGCTACGCCCCGCGCCTCGCGGCCGAGACCACGGTGGCGGGCGACGCCTACGCCGCCCGCGGCGAGGGCTTCCGCCGCCTGGCCGGCTACATCTTCGGGGGCAACGGGAAGCGGGCGCGGATCGACATGACCGCGCCGGTGGCGCAATCGGGCGCCGGCGCCGATGGCAAGTCCGGGGAGCGCATCGCCATGACCGCGCCCGTTTCGCAGTCCGGGGGCGAGGGCGGCTCGGTGATCCGCTTCTTCCTTCCGGCCGGGCTGGCCGACCCGCCGGCGCCGAACGACGCCCGCGTCCGCATCGTTTCCGTGCCGGAGGAGACGGTGGCCGTGCTGCGCTTCAGCGGCACCGCGCCGGAGGATGTCGTCGCGGCCCGGCAGAAGGAGCTGCTCGGCGCCCTGTCCGGCACCGCCTGGCGCCCGGCGGGCGAGCCGGTTGCCTGGTTCTACGACCCGCCCTGGACCCTGCCGCCCTTGCGCCGCAACGAGGTCGCGGTGCCCGTTTCGCGCTGAAAGGCGCTGGCCCCGCTTCGGCTGGCAGGTTGCTGAGCCGTCCGACCCTTGTTCTACGGCGCCCCGCCGCTCCCGCGCTTCCAAGGAGGACTTCGCCAATGTTCGACCCGGTCAACCCGCGCCGGAGGCTCAGTCGCCTTGCCCTCGCCGCGCTGGGCGCGTGCGTTGCCGGAGCGGTGGCGCTGTCGGTCGCTGGCGGCTGGATTGAGGGCGATCCGTCCCGGGTGTCCTTCGTGGTGTTCGCCTGGACGCGCCATTTCCGCTCCTTGTTCGAGCAGGGCATCTACGCCGCCACCCTGTTCTGGGTCGGCGCCAGCCTGATCGAGACGCGGACGCTGCTGGCCGTCGGGTTCGACCGGCTGGACGCGGACGCGATGGCGGTGAAGGGTCCGGACGAGGCCAACACGGTCTGGATCGGTCGGCGCTACGAGACGCGGCTGGAAGCCGAGGCGGTGGCGGCGGCGCTGGCCTCGCGCCTCCGGGACGCGCGGGAGCGGTAACTGCCCGTCGTCCGCTAGAACGCCACGTGCCCGAACGCCGCGCGCAGCGCCAGGAACACCGCGCCGCCCACCATGAACCCGACCAGCGTGCCGTTCACCCGGACGTATTGCAGGTCCTTGCCCACCCGAAGCTCCACCCGGTCGGTGATCTGGGCGGGGTCCCAGCCGGCCACCACGTCGCCGATGAAGCCGGCGATCTGCGCCTGGGCGCTCGGCAGCATGGTCGCGATCACGCCCTCGGCCACGCCTTGCAGCCTTGCGCGCGCCGCCGCGTCCTCCGCAAGGAAGGCGCCGAGGTTGTGCAGCGCCGCCTCGATGGCGGACAGCGTGTGGCCGCCGGGCCGCCTGGTGTCGGCCTCCACGGCGGCGCGCAGGCGCGCCCACACGTCCCACAGCCAGGTCTGCACCGTTTCGTGCGCCACCACCCGGCGCACCGCGCGCCCGATCTCGCGGGCACGCTCCGGGTCGGTTTCCATCAGCTCGATCTCGCGCCGCACCCAGGCGTCGAAGGCTTCGCGGATGTGGCTGTCGTCGGGTCCCATCCGGTCCAGCTCTTCCCGCACCGTGTTCAGCACCCGCTCCGCCACCTGCGCGCCGAGCGCCCAGCCGACCAGCCGCCCGCCCTGCGCCCGCACCTTCTCCTGGATAAAGGCGTGCAGCGCCGCGTGCCGGCTTTCCAGCACCGCGCGCAGCTCCGCGAGCAGGAAGCCCAGCACCTCCTGGTGCCGTCCGCCGTCCACGAGGGTGCGCAGCGCGCGGGCCACGATGCGCCCGGCGCCGGGTCCGCCGACGAGCCGCGGCACCAGGCGGGCCACGGTGCGCCGCGCCCGCCCGTCCTCCACGGTGGCGA
>CAXUIQ010000531.1:0-3161 GCA_964250815.1 uncultured Acetobacteraceae bacterium | reverse complement strand
ACCAGCGCGGCTCCTGCGCCGCCCGCGGGTCGGAGCGGCTGCGCGACTACATGAAAGCGCGGGCGAAGGAGCTGGGCATCGCCAACATCCGGGTGAACTCGGCCGGGTGCCTGGACCGCTGCGAACTCGGCCCCTGCCTGGTGATCTACCCGGAGGGCGTCTGGTACCGGATCGGCGGCCCAGCCGACGTGGACGCCGTGCTGCAATCGCATGTCGTGGAGGGCGGACGGGCCACGGCGCTGATGCTGCCGCCGGGCTGAGCGCGGCGACTTTCCAAGCTTGCACAAACGGCTGCCCGGCCCCAAGTTGCTGGCTCAACTTGATGAAAGGAGGTGATCCAGTGTCTCATTGTTTGACGCTACAGCCGCGCCCCGTGACCTGGATGTCGGTCTCAAGCCTTGCGGCCCTGCCGGGCTGAACCCCACCGTCGGGCGGCCGCGGCTGTCTAACAATGTGAGGGCCCCGGGTGCGCACCCGGGGCCTTCAGTGTTTCAGGGCCGTTCCTCCGCCTCCTCAAGGTCGAGCATGGCGTCCGTCTGGGCCGCTTCCAGCGCCTCGACGCCGCGCAGCCGGCGGTTCACGGCGCGGGTCCGCTTGCGAGCCGCGTCGATGGTGTTGCTGAACGTGCCGGCCTGCTTCGCGAGCTTGTCGAGCACCTCGTCCATCCGGCCCATCTCCGTCCGCGTGGCGCCCAGCAGGCGTTGGATCTCTTCCGCCTTTTGCTCCAGCGACAGGGTGAGCATTCCGAGCTGGATCGTCCGCAGCAACGCCGGCGCGAGGCTCGGTCCCATGACCAGCACGCGGTGCTCGCGGTTCAGCCCCTCGATCAGGCCCGGCATCCGCGCGGCCTCGACATACAACCCGTCGGTCGGCAGGTACATCACCGCGAAATCGACGGTCGTGGGCGGATTGACGTACTTTCCGCTGATCGTCTTGGCTTCCAGCCGCAGCCGGGTTTCGAGCCGGCGGCGGGCGGCGCGCTCGCCTTCAAGGTCCCCGGCCTCGGCGGCGAGCAGCAGGCGGTCGTAATCCTCTGCCGGGAACTTGGCGTCGATGGCCAGCAGCGGCCGGGCGGCACCCTTGACCGGCATGACCACGGCGAACTCCACGATGTCGTCGCTGTCCTCGCGCAGCTTGCGGTTGGCGTGCCAGGCGCCGGCGGGCAGCACGTCCTCCAGCAGCGCGCGCAGTTGCAGCTCGCCCCAAGCGCCGCGGGTCTTCACATTGGTGAAGATACGCTTCAAGTCGCCGATCTGCGCCGTCATCGCCTGCACGTCGCCCATGGCGCGCTGCACCTGGGCGAACTGGTCGATGACGCGCTGGAAGCTGCCCTGCATCTGCGTCTCGACCGCCTGGTGCAACTGCTCGGTCACGCTGCGCTGGATGGCGGCCAGGCGCACCGCCGCCTGCTCGCTCATCTCCCGCAGCTTCGCTTCCAGAAGCGCGCGGGCGTCGCCCTGCTCGCGCGCCATGCTGGTGGACAAGGTGCCCAGCGCCGCCTGCATCTCCAGGCGGGCATGCTCGGCGCGGACCGACAAGGCGCGCTCCACCTCGGCCAACTGGGCGCGGGTCGCCTCCGCCTCCTGCCGCTGCCCGGCGGTCCCCTGGTCGGCCAGCAGCAGCAGGCGTTGCAGCTCCGGCGGACGGCGAAGCAGCAGCACCAGCACCAGCAGGCACAGGGTGAGCAGCAGCACGCAGGCGACGACCAGCAGCAACTGGGGCAACAGCGACTCGGACAGCATGGCGGTGATCGTTACCGGTTTTCCATGAAATCCGCGACTGCGGGCATCGCGGCGTCGAGGTCGAGCGTCCAGCGGCGGTGGGCGAGGCTGCTATCAGCCCTGTCCTCCCGCCCGATCGCCAAGCCGTACTCCAGCCCGGCGCCCGCGAAGACGTTGGAATGGGCATCGAGGAACAGCGGCGTGCTCTCGATGTCCAGCAGCCGGGCGCCGGGCCGGCAGAACACCGTGTTGAACAGCCCGGCGCCGCCGATCGCCACAATGCGTTCCGCGCCGGCAAACAGGCGGATCTGGTCCTCGACGGCGAGGAACTCAGGCTCGATCACGAGGTAGCCCAGGGCGGCCAGGCGGTCGGCCAAGGCCTGCTCGTTCAGCAGCCCGCGATAGGCGTTCAGCTCCCGGGTGCGGCGCAGGCGGGCGACGTACAGCTTGCGGGCGGGCGACGGGCCGTGCCGGGCCACGACGGACTCGCGGAGCTGGGCGTAAAGCCTGCGTGCGGCCGGGCTGATGTAGCAGTCCCGCATGGATTGGCGGAACACATGGACCTCCTCGAACCAATAGGCCGTGCCGCAGTCGTGCAGGACCACTTCCTCGTCCCGCACGCCAAGCAGCCGGAGGAGGGCGCGCATGTTGGGGTGCGTGGCGAAGACGAACAGCTTCCGGTAGAGGTGCCGGTTGCGGGTGAAATGCACGACGGCCGGCAGGACGTAGAGCAGCCAAAGGCCCCAGTTGTGCGGCTCGTCCGAGGTCGCGAACAACACCGGCCCCTCGATCCGTTGCGCGTCCCGCAGGCGGGCGCGGGAGGTGACGAACTCCTCGCCGTGCCGGGCGATGCCGATCCAGCGGGACAGCTCCTCGTGCGCCACGACCTGCCGCACGGCCTCGCGGGCGTTGCCGTCGTAGATCGTGCTGAGGCAGCCATCGGCCAGGAAGAAGTTGGACCAGAGCAGGTGAACCGAGCGCAGGCACTCCAGCCGCCGCGCGTGGGATGGGCGGTCGCCGGCGTTGAGTTGCGCCGGGTCGAACGCCTGGCCCGACAGGTTCAGGAGGACGCCGGGCCAGGGCTTGTGCCACGTCGCCGCGGGTTCCTCGGACAGCACCCGGGCCGCCGGGCACGCATCGCCGAACGTCAGGGTGAGGAGGTCGGGGCTCACGCGGCCAAGGTGTCGCGGATGGCTTGCAGGTGCTCGGCCGCGGTGCGCTCCCAGGTGAAGGTCTCGGCATGGCGCCGGGTGGCGGCGCGGCCGGAAGGGGCCGCTTGCAGGGCGCGGACGGCGTCCGCGAGGGCCGCCGGGGAACGCTCCCGCAGCAGCACGCCGGCGGCGGGGGTGGTGACGGCCTCGGGCGATCCCCAGACCGCCGTGGCGGCGACCGGGGTGCCGCAGGCCATCGCCTCGATCAGCACGTTGGCGATGCCCTCGC
>CAXUIQ010000530.1:0-3174 GCA_964250815.1 uncultured Acetobacteraceae bacterium | reverse complement strand
GCGCCGCCGGGCCGGGCCAGCAGGGGGACGACGCGCGGGCCAGGCGCAGTCAAAGGTTCGCCGTCCGCAACGCCTCGGCCCGCGCCTGCCAGTGCCCGATGCCGCCCCCGAAGCCAACATGCGCCAGACGGCGCTCGACGCCGCGCAGCACCGCCGCCGCGGCGTCGCGCCAGCCCGTGGGCGCCTGCCCCTCCGCCAGCGCCGCGCCGAACGGCAGGCCAGGCGGCGGCGACCCGGCCAGCACCCGGCCCAGCGCCTCGATCAGCGACGCCGAGTCGTCGAACTCGACCAGGCGGCCCGGCAGGCGGGAATGCGCCGCGATCTCGGTCCACAGCGGGCAGCGCCGCACCAGCACCGGGCGGCCATAGGCCAGGCTTTCCACCACCGGCAGGCCGAAGCCCTCGTAGAACGACGGATAGACTACGGCGCGGGCGGCCGCGACCAGGCAGTGCACCTCGTCCTCGGACAGTTCGCCGCTGGGGATCACGTGCATCCCGGGCACGGCCGGCCCCTGCCCGCCCAGCACGGCGAAGTCTTGCAGCGGGAACGCCTCGGCCAGCAAGCGCAGGGTCGGCGCGATGCCCTTGTGGTCGTAGCTGTTGCCGAACAGCAGGACATGCCCGCCGGGCGGCATGTCCCGGAACCGCCGCAAGGCGTGTTCCTCCGTGCGGAAGCTCAGGTGCGCCACCTGCTCCGCGACGCCCGGCGCCACCGGGAAGCGCGCCCGGAATCGGTCCTGCGAGAAGCCGGAAATGTATATCAGGAGGTCGGAGTGCCGGGCGACGAAGCGCCACGCCCATTCCAGGCGCTCCGGCGCCGGGAACAGGATGTCCCAGCCGATGGTGTCGAGGATGTTGAAGCCGATGACGAGGGCACAGCGGTGCATCTCGGCGGCCGTCTCGACGGCCCAGGGCTGGTTGAGCATCACGGCGGCGGCGTAAGGACCGGGCACGTCGCCGGACAGACGGTCGAACTGCGGGTAGCGCGCCGCCAGGCCGTGGAACGCGGCGGCGTCGGCATCGGCGGCGATGTCGATCCGCCAAGGCGCATGGAGGGCCGCGAAGCCGTCCAGCATGCCCAGCACGCACTTCGAGGTGCCGTTGTGCAAGGTCGTGAGGCCGCGGCAGTTGAGCAGCAGGCGGCGCGGCCAGCCGGGCGCGGGAAAGGCGGCACCCAGCAGCGGCTCCAGCCGCCGTTGCGCCAACCTGTCGTTCTCCGCCGCCGCGCGAGCCGTGTCGGGGTACAGCGCCAGCAGCCGGGCCAAGTCCTCCGCGGGCAGCGCCGGGTAGAGTTCGCCCGGCGGAAGCGCAGAAGGGACGATGACGCGGTTCGCCACCAGGTTGCGGAACCCCCGGCGCCGGGCTTGGCAGAGGTCGTGGGCAACCGCGCCCCGCACGGAGGCGAACTGCGTGTCCGGCGTCATCGCCGACACCACCTCCCGCCGGATCATCGTCATGGCGGCCGGCCACTCCGCGGTCATCACGCCGCGCGGCAGCCGCGCCAGGGCCGTGCGGGAGGTCATGGTGGCGTCCGCCCCCGGCCCGGCGGCGGCGGGCAGCGGCCATACCCCGTCCGTGGCCGAATGGGCAAAGCGCGGCTGCGCCGTGCCGAACATCGGGTCGCGCCCGAGTTCGTCCAGCAGCGGCTGCACCACGCCGTTGTCCGGCAGCAGCGCCCCCAGGATAACGACCATGTGCCGCCGCCGCCGCGCCGCGTGCGCTACGGCGCGCGACCAGGCCAGGGTAGGCGCGATGGCGTGGTCCGGCAGCACGGCCCACCTGCCGGCCGCATGCGCGAACCCGCACCGGATCTCCAAGAACCGGAGGTGCCGAGCCGCCGCGTCCCCGTCCAGCCCGGTGCCCGACAGGTCCGCGAACACGTCGTAGGCTTGGCCGGCGTCACAGGTCATGCAGCGCGTCCGCCAGCGAGGCATAGACCACGCCGGGCGAGAAGGCGTGCTCCAGCCGGGCGCGGGCCTGCTGGGCGGCAGACGCTTCCTCGTCGTCCGCCAGCAGGCGCCTGATGTGCGCGGCGAAGCCGAACCAGTCGGCGGCGACATGGCAGAAGGCGCGCGCCTCGTCGGACAGCCCATCGGCGCCGGACGGCCAGCAGACCACCGGGCGCAGGTGGCACAGCGCCTCGACGGTCTTGATCTTCAGCCCGGTGCCGGCCACCGCCGGGTTGATCACCACGCGCGCCGCGGCGTAAAGCGGGCCGAGGTCCTCGACCCGGCCCAGCACGCGCACGTTGTCCGGCGCGCCGCCCACCGCCTCGCCCACCGCGCCGGCCACCAGAAGCTCCGCCTCCGGCACGTCCCGGCACACGACGGGCCAACAGAAGGCGAGGAAGTCGGACAGGCCCTTGGCGTTCATCGGGTTGCCCGACGCCACCAGAATCACCGCGGCAGACCGGGCGGGTGCTGCCGGGGCGTCGCGGCAGACGGCGAAATCGACCCCGACGCTGACCACGGTGCGGTCCGGGGCCAGCCGGGCGAGGTCGCGCGCCTCGTCAGGCTGAATGCCGATCAGGATGTCCGCCCGGCGCAGCAGCGCCGCTTCCTCCGGCTCCGACAAGGCGAGGCCGTCGCTCAGGCCGTAGCGCTCGACCTTGTGCGCCTTGGTGGAAAACACGTCGATGGTGTCGATGGCCGTCGCGAGGCCGGGGAGCAGGGGGAACGGCCGGGCCATGAACACGTACTCGGCCAGCAGCAGGTCCGGACGGAAGCCGTCCCGCAAGTGCAGCAGCAACTCCACCAGCGCGTCGGGGCAGAAGGTGCGCAGCAGGCCCAGCAGCCGGGCCTGCGCCGGGTCGCCGCCGTCGTCCTCGCCCAGCAGCGCCGGGATGTCGGTGCGCGTGCCGAGCTGGAGGCCGTCGAGCAGGCGGCTACCTTCCGGCAGGCGGTGGTAGAGGGTGCCGGCGCGGTCGCAGACCAGCAGGTTGGGATAGACCGCCGCGGCGCCCGCCATCTGCTGCTCGGACGGCATCTCGTGCGGCAGGGGGCAGACCACCAGCAGCACGTCCCAACCCTGCTGCGCGAACCAGGCCAACATGCGGTGGATGCGGTACTCGTTGCCGGCGCGCGGCGGGCAGGGCCACACGTGGCCGACGCACAGCACGCGGCGTCCGCCCCCGCGCGGCAGGGGCGGGACCGGCGGTGTCGCCAAGGGAACGAGG
>CAXUIQ010000529.1:1353-3177 GCA_964250815.1 uncultured Acetobacteraceae bacterium | reverse complement strand
CCCCAGCCCCAGCCACTCCGCCGCCAGCCCCGTCCCGCACGCCGCCAACCCGACCGGCAGCAGGAACGCGCCCGGCGCCGCCATCTCCGCAGCGCACCCCAGCAACCCCGCGACGATCCAGGCGACCCCCGCCGTCATGCGCCGGGATCGCCGCGCCCCAGACGCATCGCCTCGATCGCCTGCGCGACGCCGCCGGCCAGCGCCCCGGCCTCGATCGGGATGACCAAGGTCCGCCCGCTCGGGTTGGCCGCGAGCCTGCCCACCGCGTCCACGTATTTCTGCGCGACGAAGTAACGCAGCGCCTCCACCCCGCCGCCCTGCGCCGCCGCGGCGACAACCTCCGTCGCCCGCGCCTCCGCCTCCGCCAGACGCTCCCGCGCGGCGGCGTCCTTCATCGCCGCTTCCAGCCTCGCCTCAGCTTCCAGCACCGTCGCCTGCTTCTGCCCTTCCGCCCGGGCGACCGCCGCTTCCCGCTCGCCCATCGCCCGGGCGACCGTCGCGCGCCGCTCCCGCTCCGCCGTCATCTGCAGGTTCATCGCCGCCACCAGGTTCGCCGGCGGCTCGATCTTGCGCAGCTCCACCCGGCTCACCTTCACCCCCCACGGCGCCGTCGCGTGGTCCAGCGTCTGCAGCAGCCGGGCGTTGATCTCCTCCCGACCCGACAGCGCGCCGTCCAGGTCCATGGCGCCGATCACCGAGCGGATGTTGGTCATCGCCATGCTGGTCAGCGCCTGCACCAGGTTCTGCGCCCCGTAGGCGGCCTTGGCCGGGTCGAGCACCCGGTAATACATGATCCCGTCCACCATCACCGCCGCGTTGTCCCGGGTGATCACGGCCTGCTCGGGGATGTCGAGCACGATCTCCTGCACGTTCATCTTGTGCCCGACCCGCTCCACCACCGGCAGCATCAGGTTCAGGCCGGGGGACAGCAGCCGGGTGAAGGCGCCGAACCGCTCCACGGTCCAGACCTGGCCCTGCGGCACGGTGCGCACCCCCAGGGCCACGCCGAGCACGACGACAAAGGCCAGGACGATCAGCGCGATCAGCATGAGGCGGCTCCCAAACGACACGCCCGGCGGCGCGCGGCCTCCCCGACCGCGCACTCCAGGCCCGGTCGAAATGGTTACGAACCGGTCGCTGCGCCACTCGCCCGGACGCGCATCGCCCGCCTTGCAGGCACCGGTCCCGCCCCGTATGACGGCGACAGACCACAGGAGGACGCGCGCATGGCCGAAGACCCGACGCCCGAGGGCCTGTTCGAGCGCGGCCTGCCGATCCGGCGGGCGGTGCTGGGGACCGATTACGTGGACGCTTCCCTCGCCAACGCCAACGAGTTCATGCAGGCGTTCCAGCACGTCACCACCGAGATGGTGTGGGGCTACGTGTGGCCGCGCCCGGGCCTCGACCGGCGCACCCGCTCGCTGCTGAACCTCGCGATCCTGACCGCCTTGAAGGCGCCGGCCGAACTCAAGCTGCACGTCCGCGGCGCGCTCGCCAACGGCGTCACCGTGGACGAGATCAAGGAAGTGCTGCTGCACGCCACGGTGTATTGCGGTGTCCCCGCCGGGCTGGAAGCGTTCAAGGCGGCCAACGAGGTGCTGGTGGCCGAGGGCGCTGTGTCCGACAAGCCCGCCGCCTCGTAGGCGCAAGCCGGATGCAAAGCGGTCCATGGACGGCCACCCTGGAGGCCGACCCCGACGACTCGCTTCGGGCGAAGATCCTGGAACCGCTCTCCGCGTACAACGACGCCGCCGCCGGGCCGGGCCGCTGGAGCACGCTGGCCGTCACGGTGCGCGGCGCGGATGGCGAGGTCGTGGGCGGCCT
>CAXUIQ010000529.1:0-1253 GCA_964250815.1 uncultured Acetobacteraceae bacterium | reverse complement strand
TCCTGTTCGTCGAGCTGCTGGCCCTCGGCCCCGCCCGGGGCCTTGGGCTGGGCCGGACGACCATGGAACTGGCGGAGGCCGAGGCAAAGCGGCGCGGCCTGCTCGGCATCTGGCTCGACACCTGGACCTTCCAGGCGCCGGGCTTCTACCCGAAGCTGGGCTTCGTGGAATGCGGGCGGATCGCCGAGTACCCGCCCGGCCACGACCGCATCTTCTACGTCAAGCGGTTTGCCGCAGCCTGACGGCCTCCAGGCCCAGCCGGTCCCGCGCCGCCGCGTATTCCCGCCGGAGCCGCGCCACCAGCGCCGCCGCCGGCACCACGGCGTCCACCGCGCCGATGCCCTGGCCGGACCCCCAGATGTCCTTCCACGCCTTGGGCTTGTCGGAGCCGAAGTTCATCGCCGACGGGTCGGACCCCGGCAGGTTGTCCGGGTCCAGCCCGGCCGCCTCGAAACTGGCCCGCAGGTAGTTGCCGTGCACGCCGGTGATCAGGTTGGTATAGACGATGCTGTCCGCCCGCCCGTCCACCACGGCCTGCTTGTAGCCCTCGGTGGCGTTCGCCTCCTCCGTCGCGATGAAGGCCGAGCCGATGTAGGCGAAGTCCGCCCCGATCGCCTGTGCCGCCAGCACCGCCCCTCCGGTGGCGATGGCGCCCGACAGCGCCACCGGCCCGTCGAACCACGCCCGGATTTCCTGCATCAGCGCGAACGGCGACAGCGTGCCGGCGTGCCCGCCGGCGCCGGCCGCCACCGCGATCAGGCCGTCCGCGCCCTTCTCGATGGCTTTCCGCGCAAAGCGGTCGTTGATGACGTCATGCAGCACGGTGCCGCCGTAGGAATGCACGGCCTCGTTCACCTCCGGCCGCGCGCCGAGCGAGGTGATGACCAGCGGCACCTGGTGGCGCACGCACTGCTCCATGTCCTCGTCGAGCCGCGTGTTGCTGCGGTGGACGATCTGGTTCACCGCGAACGGCGCCGCTGGGCGGTCGGGGTGGCGCGCGTCGTGGGTGGCCAGCGTATCCTGGATGCGCTTGATCCAGTCGCCCAGCACCGGCGCGGGCCGGGCGTTGAGCGCGGGGAACGACCCCACCACGCCTGCCATGCACTGCGCGATCACCAGGCCGGGGTTCGAGATGATGAACAGCGGCGACCCGATCACCGGGATCGACAAGCGCCCGGCCAGCGCGCGGGCCAGGTTGGGGGGGAGGGGCATGGAGGTTTCCTCGGGTTTCCGCGATCCTGCCACGCCCGGGG
>CAXUIQ010000528.1:0-3222 GCA_964250815.1 uncultured Acetobacteraceae bacterium | reverse complement strand
GCCGTGCTGGGCGCGGCCGCGATCCTGGCCGGACTCGGCGCAGCACCTCCCGCGCCCGCCCAGGCCGCAACCGAAGGCGCGGAGCGGTTCTCCGCCGCACGGCTCGCCGCGCTGCGCGAGGAGGGCCGCCCGGTGTTCGTGAACATGACCGCCGCGTGGTGCGTGACCTGCCTGGTGAACGAGCGGGTGGCGCTGTCCCCGGCCCCGGTCCGCCGCGCCTTCGCCGAGCATCGCGTGGCCTACCTCAAGGGCGACTGGACGCGCGGGGACCCGGAGATCACCGCGTTCCTGCGCGGGCACGAGCGGGACGGCGTGCCGCTCTACGTCCTCTATCCGCCGGGTCCGGCCGCCCCCGCGGTGCTGCCGCAGATCCTGACGGAAGCCGCGATGTTGGATCAGCTCGGCAAACTCGGAGGCTGAACCGGGTCCGCCGGCGGTTCTCTGGACAGCACGGACTCTCTTTTCGGCGTCGCCTTAAAATTGCCACGCAGGCCGCCCAATTTGTGGACCGTTGGGGTGTCAAGCCCCGTCCCGAACCTCAGGTGTCACCATGACGCGCACCAGTCGCATCCTTGCGGCACTCCCGATCCTCGCCACCATGGCGCTTGCGCCTGCGGCGGCGAACGCCCAGTACTTCCACCGTGGCTATGGGTATGGCTACCATGGCTACGGCCACCGCGGCTTCGGCGTCGGCCCGTTCATTGGCGGGACCGTGCTGGGCCTGGGCCTGGGCGCGGTGATTGCAAGCGCCCCGCGCTATTACGCGCCGCCGCCCGTCGTTTATGCGCCGCCGCCGGTTTACTATCCGGCCCCGGTCTATGCGGCGCCGGCTTACCCCGCGCCGGGCTACTACGCTCCAGGCTACTACGGCCGCTGACCTGAATGGTCGGATCTCCTGATCCGGCCGCCGCTTCTCAGGCGATGCGCACCCGCACGTTGCCAACGCCCGCCACCATGCCCTCCAGGAGGTCGCCGCGCTGCACCGCTGCGACGCCTTCCGGAGTGCCGGTGAAGATCAGGTCCCCGGCCTCAAGCCGGACCAGCTTCGACAAGTAGGCGATCGTCTCGGGAATGCTCCAGATCAGCTTCCCGACATCGCTGGACTGCCGGACCGCGCCGTTCACCCGCAGCTCGATGCGGCCCGGCGTCACGCCCTCGGCAGGCACCATGTCGCCGATGGGCGCCGAGTGGTCGAAGCCCTTCGACATGTCCCAGGGACGGCGGGCCTTCTTCGCCGTGTCCTGCAAATCGCGCCGGGTCATGTCGAGGCCTGCCGCGTAGCCCCAGACGTGGCGCATCGCCTCGTCCTCCCCGATGTCCGCGCCGCCCGACTTCAGCGCCACGACCAGCTCCATCTCATGGTGCAGGTCCGCGGTCATGGGGGGATACGGCATGTCCGCGCCGCCCGTTAGCAGGGCGTCGGCGGGCTTCGTGAAGAAGAACGGCGGCTCGCGGTCCGGGTCGTGGCCCATCTCCCGCGCATGCTCCGCGTAGTTGCGGCCCACGCAGTAGATGCGCCGCACCGGGAAGCTGCCGCCGCCTGCGACGGGCACGGCGGCCTGGGCGGGCGGGGGGATGACGTAATCGGGCATGGGAGCGTCCTGGCGTTGCGACGCCGCAGCCTACCCGCCCGGGCCGGCGTAAAAAAGGGTCGCCAACCCCGCACGCCTCCGGTATCGCCAGGCGCAACGGAGGGAACGCCGCATGGTCGTCACAGGCTCGAAGTCGCTCTACATCCAGGTGCTTGCCGCAGTGGCGGCCGGCGTCGCGCTCGGATACTTCTACCCCCAGCTCGCCATCCAGATGCAGCCGCTGGGCGACGCCTTCGTGCGGCTGGTGCGGATGCTGATCGCGCCGATCATCTTCCTCACCGTGGTCGTCGGCATCGCCAAGCTGACCAACACCGCGGGCGTTGGGCGCATCGGCCTCAAGGCGATCGTCTATTTCGAGGTGCTGACGACCGTCGCCATGGTGATCGGCCTGGTCGTCGGGCACGTCATCGCGCCGGGCGCGGGCGTGAACGCCGATCCCAAGGGTCTCAGCGCCGGCTCGGTCGCCCGCTACATCGGCCCCAAGAGCCATCCGAGCACCGTCGAGTTCCTGATCAACATCATCCCGGACCAGATCGTCAACGCCTTCGCCAAAGGCGACATCCTGCCGGTGCTGTTCTTCGCCGTGCTGTTCGGCGTGGCGCTCGCCCGCGTGGGGGAGCGGGCGTCCGGGCTGGTCCACGGGCTGGACCAGGCCAACGCCGCGTTCTTCGGCATGGTCTCGCTGGTCATGCGCGTGGCGCCGCTCGGCGCGTTCGGCGCCATGGCCTTCGCCATCGGGCGTTACGGCATTGGCACGCTCGGCAACCTCGCGTTCCTGATGCTGGCCTTCTACGCCACCTGCGTGCTGTTCGTGTTCGTCGTGCTGACGGCGGTGATGGCGTATTGCCGCCTCAGCCTGTTCCAGTTGCTGCGATACTTGAAAGAGGAGTTCTTCATCGTCCTCGGCACGTCCTCCTCCGAGGCGGCGTTGCCGACCCTGATGGAGAAGCTCGAAAACCTCGGCTGCTCCCGCCCGCTGGTGGGCCTTGTCGTGCCGCTCGGCTACGCCTTCAACCTCGACGGCACCAGCATCTACTTCACCATGGCCATCGCCTACATCTCCCAGGCGCTGAACATCCCGCTCAGCCTGGAGGAGTGGGCCGGCATCCTGCTGATCCTGCTGCTGACATCCAAGGGGGCGGCGGCGGTCACGGGCGGCGGCTTCATCACGCTGGCGGCGACGCTGGGGACGCTCGCCGGCAAGATCCCGGTGGAGTCGATCGCGCTGGTGTTCCCCATCGACCGCTTCATGTCGGAGGCGCGGGCCATCACCAACCTGTTCGGCAACGCCGTCGCCACCATCTTCGTCGCCCGCTGGGAGGGCCAGCTCGACCACGCCCGCGCCCGCGCCGTACTCGCCCGGCACACCGCGCCCGAGGTGCTCAGCCGGGTCTAGCGCCCGCCCAGCGCGGGACCCGCGGGTTGGCCTCGGACCTTGTGCCGGCGCCCCAGCGCGTGCCAAACCGCGGCATGAGGTCCGTCCTTGCCATCCATGGCGGCGCCGGCACCATGCCGCCCGGCAGCATGGGCCCGGACGCCGAGCGCGCCCACCGCGCCGGGCTGCGTCGCGCCCTGATGGCCGGGCCCGCGGCCCTGGCCGCGGGCGGCCCGGCGATGGAGGCCGTGACCG
>CAXUIQ010000527.1:0-3224 GCA_964250815.1 uncultured Acetobacteraceae bacterium | reverse complement strand
CGGCCGGGCCGGTGGAGCATCCTGCGGGCCGGGCCGCGGGCCGCCCAGGCGGCGTGGCGGCCGCGGCTGTTCGGGGTGGGCAGCGTGGTGATGCGCGGGGCGGGCTGCGTGGTCAACGACATGTGGGACCGCGACATGGACCGTCGGGTAACGCGCACCGCCGGGCGTCCGCTGGCCAGCGGCGCGCTGCGCATGCGGCAGGCGACCGGGTTCCTCTTGGCGCTGCTCGCCGCGGGCTTGCTGATCCTGCTGCAACTGAACGGCCTGGCGCGGGCGCTGGGCGTGGCGTCGCTCCTGTTGGTGGCGCTTTACCCCGGCGCCAAGCGGGTGACGTGGTGGCCGCAGGCGATGCTGGGCGTCACCTTCGGCTGGGGCGCACCCATGGGCTACGCCGCAGCGGCTGGGCGGCTCGACCCGGCGGCGCTGGCGCTGTACGCGGCGGCGTTCGCGTGGATTCTCGGCTACGACACGATCTATGCCCACCAGGACCGGGAAGACGACGCGCTGGTGGGCGTGCGCAGCACGGCGCGGCTGTTCGCGGCGCGGACCCGGCCGTTCCTTTCGGCGTGCTACGCGGCGATGCTGGCGTTTCTGGCGCTGTCCGGCTGGCTTGCCGGGCTGCACGCCGGGTTCTTCGCGGGCCTCCTGCTGCCGGCGGCGCTGCTGGCGTGGCAGGTGGCGACGCTCGACATCCATGATCCCGCGGGCTGCCTGCGGCGCTTCCACGCGAACCGGGAAGCCGGGCTGCTGGTGGCCGCCGCGATCCTGATGGGGCGGCTATGGGCTTGATCCGGCAGTTCCTCGCGTATTACCGCCCGCATCGGCGCCTGCTGCTGCTCGACTTCGGCTGCGCCGCGCTGTCGGGCGTGCTGGAGCTCGGCTTTCCCATGGCGGTGCGCGCCTTCATCGACCGCCTGCTGCCGCAGGGCGACCTGACGTGGATTCTTGCCGCCATCGCCGCCCTGCTCACCGTCTATGTGCTGAATGGCGGCCTCACCGCCGTCATCAACTACTGGGGCCACGTGCTGGGCATCAGCATCGAGACCGAGCTGCGCCGCCGCGCTTTCGACCATCTGCAGAAGCTCTCCTTCCGCTTCTTCGACAACCAGAAAACCGGCCACCTGGTCAGCCGCCTGACCACCGACCTCGTGGACGTGGGGGAGGTCGCGCACCACGGCCCCGAGGACCTGATCATCGCGCTGCTCACGTTCCTCGGCGCCTTCGCGCTGATGGTGCGGATCAGCCTGCCGCTGGCCTTGGTCGCGGCCCTCGTCGTGCCGCTCGCCATGGGGATCGTGGCGCACTACGGCGGGCGCATGGACCGGAGCTGGCAGGCGCAGTTCCGCCGCATCGCAGGCTTCAACGCCCGCATCGAGGAGAACGTGGGCGGCGTCCGCGTGGTCCAGGCCTTCGCCAACGAGGAGCACGAGCGCGCCCTGTTCGCCACCGAGAACGCCAGCTACCAGGCGGAAAAGCTGCGCGCCTACGCGGCCATGGCGGTGAGCCTGGCGCTCAACTACCTCGGCATGCGGCTGGTGCAGATCGTCGTCATGCTGGCGGGCACGGCGTTCATCGTGCGCGGCGGGCTGTCGGTGGGCGACTTCGTGGCGTTCCTGCTGCTGGTCGGCGTGTTCTACCGCCCGCTCGACAAGATCAGCGCAATGATCGAGACCTATCCCCGCGGCATCGCCGGCTTCCGCCGCTACCTGGAGTTCCTGGCCATCGCCCCCGACATCGCCGACCGCCCGGATGCCGTCATGGCGCCCCGGCTTCACGGCGACGTGCGCTACGACCACGTGTGCTTCGGTTACGAGCCGGGCCGCCCGGTGCTGCGCGACATCAGCCTAGACATCCGTGCCGGCGAGACGGTGGCGCTGGTCGGGCCGTCGGGGGCCGGCAAGACCACGCTCTGCTCCCTGCTGCCCCGCTTCTACGAGGTGGACGCGGGCGCGATCAGCATCGACGGCATCGACATCCGCGCCATGACCCGCGCCTCGCTCCGCCGGCAGATCGGCATCGTGCAGCAGGACGTGTTCCTGTTCGCCGGGTCCCTGCGGGACAACATCGCCTATGGCCGCCTCGGCGCGGACGACGCCGCGATCCGGGACGCCGCCCGCCGCGCCCGGCTCGGCGAGCTGATCGACAGCCTGCCGGAGGGCCTCGGCACCGTGATCGGGGAGCGCGGCGTGAAGCTGTCCGGCGGGCAGAAGCAACGCCTCGCCATCGCCCGCATCTTCCTCAAGAACCCGCCCTTGCTGATCCTGGACGAAGCGACCTCGGCGCTCGACAGCGAAACCGAGCGCGCCATCCAGCAGGCGCTGGCCGAGCTGTCCGCCGACCGCACCACGTTGGTGATCGCCCATCGCTTGGCGACCATCCGCAACGCCGACCGCATCGTGGTGGTGACGGAGGCCGGCATCGCCGAGCAGGGACCGCACGACCAGCTCATGGCAGCGCGCGGCGCCTACTGGCGGCTGCACGACGCGCAGTTCGGCACGCTGGCGGCCGAGTGACTCCGGACGACGCCCAAGCCTTCGTCCGGACGCACACCGCGCTGACCCGCGCGCCGCTGGTGCCCGAGGTCGCGCTGCACCTGGCCACTGAAATAACCCCCATCTGGCAGGCCAGCGAGGCATGGCTGCAGCAGAGGAACATCGAGCCGCCGTTCTGGGCTTTCGCCTGGCCCGGCGGGCAGGCCCTGGCCCGCTACGCGCTCGACCACCCGGACAAGATCCGCGGGCGCCGGGTGCTCGACTTCGCCGCCGGGTGCGGCATCGCCGCTACCGCCTGCGCCATGGCTGGCGCGGCATCGGTGGAGGCCGCGGAAATCGATCCCCTCGCCACCGCGGCCACGCTTGCCAATGCCCAAGCCAACAGTGTGACAATCCAAGCCCGAACTGGGGACATGGTGGGACAACCCTGCCGCTGGGACCTGATCGTTTGCGGCGACGTGTGCTACGAGGCGCCGATGACCCGCCACATCCTGCCCTGGCTGCGGCGGATGGCGGCGGCGTGCGAAGTATGGATCGCCGACCCCGGCCGGGCTTACCTCCCCGGCAACGGCCTCACGCCTTTAGGCGAGTACCCCGTGCCGACCTCCCTCGAACTGGAAGACCGCACGGTGCGGCCCACCCGGCTCTACCGGTTGTCGTACGGCCGCTGATACTGCCCCGGCGGCGGGAAAGCCTCGGCGGGGACCGCGACCCGCGGCGCGACGACCGGCG
>CAXUIQ010000526.1:0-3226 GCA_964250815.1 uncultured Acetobacteraceae bacterium | reverse complement strand
GGCGGTCGTGCCGCTGGTGCAGCTCGACACCGGGCTGTGGGCGCTGGAGCTGTTCCACGGGCCGACGCTCGCCTTCAAGGACCTGGCGATGCAGTTGCTGGGCCGCATGTTCGCCCACGTGCTGGAGCAGCGGAACCAGCGGGTGACGATCGTGGGCGCAACCTCCGGCGACACCGGCTCGGCCGCCATCGAGGCCTGCCGCGGCCGACCCGGCATCGACGTGGTGATCCTGCACCCCGAAGGCCGCACCAGCGAGGTGCAGCGGCGGCAGATGACCACGGTTCACGCCCGCAACATCGCCAACATCGCCGTGGACGGCACCTTCGACGACTGCCAGGACCTGGTGAAGGCGATGTTCGCCGACGTGCCGTTCCGCCGGGACCTGCACCTGTCCGCGGTGAACAGCATCAACTGGGCGCGCATCGCGGCGCAGATCCCGTACTACGTCGCGGCTTCCCTGGCGCTCGGCGGGCCGGAGCGGGAGGTGGCGTTCAGCGTGCCCACCGGCAACTTCGGCAACGTGCTGGCGGCCTGGGCGGCGCGGCGCATGGGGGTGCCGGTCGCGCGCCTGGTGGTGGCGAGCAACCGCAACGACATCCTGGCGCGCTTCCTCCAGCACAACGACATGTCGGTGCGCGGCGTGGAGCCGAGCCTGTCGCCTTCCATGGACATCCAGGTCAGCAGCAACTTCGAGCGCCTGCTGTTCGAGCTGCTGGACCGCGACCCCGTTGCGACGGCCGCCGCCATGCAGGGCTTCCGCGGCGCCGGGCGCATGGACGTGCCGCACGCCGCCTGGTGCCGCGCCCGCACCCTGCTGCACGGTTTCAGCCTGGACGATGCCGGCACGGAGGCGGAGATCCGCCGGCTGCACGGCCTCGGCTACCTCGCCGACCCGCACAGCGCCATCGGCATCGCCGCCGCCCGGGCGCTCCCTTGCCCGCACATCCCCACCGTCGCCGCCGCCACCGCGCACCCGGCCAAGTTCCCGGACGCCATGGAGCGCGCGACCGGCCTGCGCCCGGCGCTGCCGCCGCGGCTTGCCGACCTGTTCGACCGCACCGAAGTGTACAGCACGGCGCCCAACAGCCTCGACGCGGTCGAGGCGCAGGTCCGCGCCTTCAGCCTCAGGAATGCCGCATGACGGACGCCGTACAAGTCACCCGCCTGCCTTCGGGCCTGCTCGTCGCCACGGAAACCATGGAGCGGGTCGAGACCGTCTCCTTCGGCGCCTACGTCGCGACCGGCACGCGGAGCGAAACGGCGGCGGAGAACGGCGCGTCGCACTTCCTGGAGCACATGGCGTTCAAGGGCACCGCCCGCCGCAGCGCCGCGGACATTGCGGAGGAGATCGAGAACGTCGGCGGCCAGATCAACGCCTACACGGCGCGGGAACAGACGGCCTACTACGTCAAGCTGCTGAAGGAAGACCTGGCGCTCGGGGCCGACATCATCGGCGACATCCTGACCCACAGCACCTTCGCGCCGGACGAGCTGGAACGGGAGCGGGGCGTGATCCTGCAGGAGATCGGCCAGGCGAACGACACGCCGGACGACATCATCTTCGACCGGTTCCAGGAGACCGCCTACCCCGACCAGCCGATGGGCCGTCCGGTGCTGGGGACGGAGGGGGGCATCGCCGCCATGGGGCGGGACGTGCTGACCGGCTACATGCGGCGGCACTACGCCGCGGGCAACGTCGTGGTCGCCGCGGCGGGCGCGCTTTCGCACGGGGCGGTGGTCGATCTGGCCCGGCAGCACTTCGCCGACCTGCCCGCCGCCATGCCCGGCCCGTTCGTGCCCGGCGCCTACCGCGGCGGCGAGTTCCGCGAAGCGCGCGAGCTGGACCAGGTTCACATCGTGCTCGGTTTCCCGTCCGTCGCCTACGACGATCCCGACTACTACCCGGTGCTGCTGCTGGGCACGCTGCTGGGCGGCGGCATGTCGTCCCGGCTGTTCCAGGAAATCCGGGAGAAGCGCGGGCTGGTGTACTCCATCTACTCGTTCACGGCGCCGTTCATGGACGGCGGCCTGTTCGGCATCTACGCCGGGACCGGGGAAGCGGAAGCCGAGGAGCTGGTGCCGGTGACGCTGGAGGAGCTGCGCACGGTGCAGCACCGCGTGACGGAGGCCGAGCTGCACCGCGCCCGCGCCCAGGTGAAGGCGGGCCTGCTGATGTCGCTGGAAAGCACGGGGAGCCGGTGCGAGCAACTGGCCCGGCAGATCCAGGTGTTCGGCCGCCCCGTGCCCACGGCGGAAACGGTGGCCAAGCTGAACGCGGTCACGGTGGAGAGCGTGCTGCGCGCCGCCCGGCGGGTGTTCCGTGCGGCGCCCACGCTCGCCGCCATGGGACCGGCCGACAAGGTGCCGCACCTGCCGGCGATTGCGGAAAAGCTGGCGGCATGACGCCGCTCGACCTGCTGGCGGACCTGATCGGCCGGGCCAAGGCCGCCGGGGCGGACGCGGCCGACGCCATCCTGCTGTCCGGCACGTCCCTTTCCGTGGAGCGCCGGCTGGGCCGCACCGAGAAGCTGGAGCAGTCGGAAGCGCGCGACCTCGGCTTGCGCGTCTTCGTGGGCCGCCGGTCGGCCGTCGTGTCGTCTTCCGCCGCCGATCCCGCCGGGTTCGCGGCGCTGGCGGAGCGGGCGGTGGCGATGGCGCGCGTGGTGCCGGAGGACCCCTATGGCGGCTTGGCCGAGCAGGCGCCGCCGCCCGGGCCGGCCCAGCTCGACCTCCATGACCCGGCCATGCCCGACGCGGCGGCGCTGGTGGCCCGCGCGTCTGCGGCGGAGGAGGCCGCGCTCGCGGTGTCCGGGGTGACGAACTCGGAAGGGGCGGAGGCGTCCTACAGCCGGTCGGACGTGGCGCTGGTGACGTCGGCCGGGTTCGCCGGGCAGTACTCGCGCACGTCGCATTCGGTGACGGCGGTGGCGCTGGCCGGGACCGGGGTGGACATGCAGCGGGACTACGACTCCGCGTCCGCCGTGCATCTCTCGGATTTGGAGGACGCGGCGGAGATTGGCCACACGGCGGGGACGCGGGCGGTGGCGCGGATGAACCCGCGCCGGGCGCGGACGGCGCGGCTGCCGGTGGTGTACGACCCGCGGGTGGCCGGCAGCCTGCTCAACCACCTCACGGCCGCGATCAACGGCGCCACGGTCGCGCGGGGCACGAGCTTCCTCAAGGACAAGCTGGGCCAGGCGGTGTTCGCCGTCGGCGTCCAGGTGCA
>CAXUIQ010000525.1:0-3232 GCA_964250815.1 uncultured Acetobacteraceae bacterium | reverse complement strand
CCTCCTCCAGCGTGTGGTCGGTGTTCATGCCGATGCCGAACCGCATGCGCAGCACGCGCTCCTCGCGGGGCGTCAGGCTGCTCAGCACCCGGGTCGTGGCGTAGCGCCGCGTGGGCGGGGGTGGGCGGGGCGGGCCCCGACGACGACATCCTGCGCCTCCTGTCCCGCACCGACGCGGTGGCGGCGTTCCTTTCCACCCCGGTCGGCGCCGACCTGCTCGCCGCCAGCCGCCGCGCCGCCAACATCGTGCGGATCGAGGACAAGCGCGACGGCTCGCACGCCGGGCCGGTCCAGCCGGACCTGCTGGCCGAACCGGAGGAGCGCGCCTTGGCGTCGGCGCTGGACGCGGCCGAACCCGCGGTGGCGGACGGCGTTGCCCGTGAGCGCTACGCCGACGCGATGCGGGCGCTGGCCGGGCTGCGCCCGCCGCTCGATGCGTTCTTCGATCAAGTGACCGTCAACGCGCCGGACCCGGCGCTGCGCCGGAACCGTCTCCGCCTACTTGCCCGAGTGGGAGCGGCCATGGGCCGCGCCGCCGACTTCTCCCGTATTGAAGGCCTGGAAAAAGCATGACGAAATGGGTGTACAGCTTCGGCGCCGGGCACAACGAGGGGCGCGCGGACATGCGCAACCTCCTGGGCGGCAAGGGGGCGAACCTCGCGGAGATGGCCAGCATCGGCCTGCCGGTGCCGCCGGGCTTCACCATCACGACCGAGCTTTGCACGGCCTACTACGACAACGGCCGCAAGTATCCGGATGATTTGCAAGCGCAGGTGCGGGACGCGCTGGGGCTGGTTGAGCAGGCGGTCGGCCTGCGGTTCGGCGATGCGACGAAGCCGCTGCTGGTTTCGGTGCGCAGCGGCGCCCGCGTGTCGATGCCGGGCATGATGGACACCGTGCTGAATCTCGGCCTCAATGACGAGACGGTGCGGGGCCTGGAGGCCGCATCCGGCGACCCGCGCTTCGCCTGGGACAGCTACCGGCGGTTCATCCAGATGTACGGCTCCGTGGTGCTCGGCGTGGACCACCACCGCTTCGAGGAGATCATCGAGACCGCGAAGATGGACGCGGGCGTGACGGAGGACACGGCGCTCACCCCGGACGATTGGCGGCGCGTGGTCGCCGAGTACAAGGACATGGTGGCGTCCGAGCGCGGCGCCCCCTTCCCCATGGACCCGCACGAGCAGCTTTGGGGCGCCATAGGTGCTGTGTTCGGCTCCTGGATGAACCCGCGGGCCAACACCTACCGCCGCCTGCACGACATCCCCGCCACCTGGGGCACCGCGGTCAATGTGCAAGCCATGGTGTTCGGCAACATGGGCAACGACTGCGCCACCGGCGTCTGCTTCACCCGCGACCCGAGCACCGGCGAGAACATCTTCTACGGCGAGTTCCTGGTCAACGCGCAGGGCGAGGACGTGGTCGCCGGCATCCGCACGCCGCAGCCGCTGTCGAAACTGCGCGCCCACCCCGGCGAGGTCAGCATGGAGGAGGCGCTGCCGGACGCCTACGCCGACCTGGTGCGGGTGCGGGAGACGCTGGAACGCCATTACCTCGACATGCAGGACATCGAGTTCACGGTGCAGCAGAACAGGCTGTACATGCTGCAAACCCGCACCGGCAAGCGCACTGCCGCCGCCAGCCTGCGCATCGCCGTCGAGATGGCCGACGCCGGGCTGATCGACCGGAAGGAGGCGGTGAAGCGCGTCAACCCGGCCTCGCTCGACCAGCTCCTGCACCCGACGCTCGACCCGAAAGCCAAGCGCACGCTGTTCAGCAAGGGCCTGCCCGCCAGCCCCGGGGCCGCGTCCGGCGCCGTCGTGTTCAGCGCCGACGAGGCCGAGATGCGCGCGGCCAAAGGCGAGGCCGTCGTGCTGGTCCGCATCGAGACCAGCCCCGAGGACATCCACGGCATGCACGCCGCCCGCGGCATCCTGACCACCCGCGGCGGCATGACCAGCCACGCCGCCGTGGTCGCCCGCGGCATGGGCCGCCCCTGCGTCGCCGGCGCCGGCGGCATCAGCGTCGATTACGGCGCGCAGACCCTTTCGGCCAACGGCCAGACCATTCGGGAAGGCGAGACCATCACCTTGGACGGCGCCACGGGCGAGGTGTTCGTGGGCGCCGTCGCAATGATTGAGCCGAGCCTGTCCGGCGACTTCGCGAAGCTGATGGGCTGGGCGGACGACGTGCGCCGCCTGGTGGTCCGCACCAACGCCGAGACGCCGCTCGATGCGGAGACCGCGCGCAAGTTCGGCGCGGAGGGCATCGGCCTGTGCCGGACCGAGCACATGTTCTTCGACCCGGAGCGCATCGGCGCGGTGCGGCAGATGATCATGTCCACGGACGAGTCCGGGCGCCGGGCCGCGCTCGGCCGCTTGCTGCCGTTCCAGCGGGAGGACTTCGTCAAGCTGTTCCGCATCATGGCGGGCCTGCCGGTGACGATCCGCCTGCTGGACCCGCCGCTGCACGAGTTCCTGCCGCACCAGGAAGGCGAGCTGGCGGAGGTGGCCGACGCGCTGGGCATGGACATGGCGCAGGTGCGCCGCCGGGCCGCCGAGCTGTCGGAGGCGAACCCCATGCTCGGCCATCGTGGTTGCCGGTTGGGCATCAGCTACCCCGAGATCTATGAGATGCAGGCCCGCGCCATCTTCGAAGGCGCGATCGCCGCGGCGAGGGAGACCGGGCTGGCCCCGGTGCCGGAGATCATGATCCCGCTGGTGGGCAGCCGCCGCGAGCTGGAAATCACCCGTGCCCAGGTGGACGGGGTAGCAGCGGCGGTCTTCAAAGAACAGGGGCAGACCATCGAATACTTGGTCGGCACCATGATCGAGCTGCCGCGCGCCGCCATCGTGGCGGACAAGATCGCGGAGATCGCGGACTTCTTCAGTTTCGGCACGAACGACCTGACGCAGACGGTGTTCGGCCTGTCGCGCGACGACGCCGGGCGGTTCCTGCCGGACTACGTGAACGCGGGCATCTTCCCGAAGGATCCCTTCGTGTCCATCGACGTGGAGGGCGTCGGCGCCATGGTGCGCATGGCGGCGGACAAGGGGCGGGCGACCAAGAACGGCCTCAAGATGGGCATCTGCGGCGAGCACGGCGGCGACCCGGCCAGCATCGCGTTCTGCGAGGAGGTCGGGCTGGATTACGTGTCGTGCAGCCCGTACCGGGTGCCGGTGGCGCGGCTGGCGGCGGCGCAGGCGGCTTTGGGGGTTGGGGCGGATAAGAC